>NZ_CP097174.1:0-254316 GCF_039718975.1 Enterobacter chuandaensis | reverse complement strand
GGTAATGGTGCCAACTTACTGATTTAGTGTATGATGGTGTTTTTGAGGTGCTCCAGTGGCTTCTGTTTCTATCAGCTGTCCCTCCTGTTCAGCTACTGAAGGCGTGGTGCGTAACGGTAAAAGTACTGCCGGACATCAGCGCTATCTCTGCTCTCACTGCCGTAAAACATGGCAGCTACAGTTCACTTACACCGCTTCTCAACCCGGTACGCATCAGAAAATCATTGATATGGCCATGAATGGCGTCGGATGTCGCGCCAGTGCACGCATTATGGGCGTTGGCCTCAACACGGTTTTACGTCACTTAAAAAACTCAGGCCGCAGTCGGTAACCTCGCGCATACAACCGGGCAGTGATGTGATTGTCTGCGCTGAATTGGACGAACAGTGGGGCTACGTCGGCGCTAAATCACGCCAGCGCTGGTTGTTTTACGCGTATGACAGGATACGGAGGACGGTTGTGGCGCACGTATTCGGTGAACGCACGTTGGCCACGCTGGAGCGTCTTCTGGGCCTGCTGTCGGCCTTTGAGGTCGTGGTATGGATGACGGATGGCTGGCCGCTTTATGAATCACGCCTGAAGGGAGAACTGCACGTTATCAGCAAGCGATATACGCAGCGCATTGAGCGGCATAACCTGAATCTGAGGCAGCGTCTGGCAAGGCTGGGCAGGAAGTCACTGTCGTTCTCAAAATCGGTGGAGCTGCATGACAAAGTCATCGGGCATTATCTGAACATAAAACACTATCAGTAAGTTGGAGTCATTACCACGTTATTGCCCATTACGAATTGTATACAGAAACAATAATGGCTCAAGCGTACTTTTAGAACCTTTTAATTCTCTGATTTTGTTTACGAATGGAATAATGCGCCATGCGTACGAATGGGGTAATGGTGCCAACTTACTGATTTAGTGTATGATGGTGTTTTTGAGGTGCTCCAGTGGCTTCTGTTTCTATCAGCTGTCCCTCCTGTTCAGCTACTGAAGGCGTGGTGCGTAACGGTAAAAGTACTGCCGGACATCAGCGCTATCTCTGCTCTCACTGCCGTAAAACATGGCAGCTACAGTTCACTTACACCGCTTCTCAACCCGGTACGCATCAGAAAATCATTGATATGGCCATGAATGGCGTCGGATGTCGCGCCAGTGCACGCATTATGGGCGTTGGCCTCAACACGGTTTTACGTCACTTAAAAAACTCAGGCCGCAGTCGGTAACCTCGCGCATACAACCGGGCAGTGATGTGATTGTCTGCGCTGAAATGGACGAACAGTGGGGCTACGTCGGCGCTAAATCACGCCAGCGCTGGTTGTTTTACGCGTATGACAGGATACGGAGGACGGTTGTGGCGCACGTATTCGGTGAACGCACGTTGGCCACGCTGGAGCGTCTTCTGGGCCTGCTGTCGGCCTTTGAGGTCGTGGTATGGATGACGGATGGCTGGCCGCTTTATGAATCACGCCTGAAGGGAGAACTGCACGTTATCAGCAAGCGATATACGCAGCGCATTGAGCGGCATAACCTGAATCTGAGGCAGCGTCTGGCAAGGCTGGGCAGGAAGTCACTGTCGTTCTCAAAATCGGTGGAGCTGCATGACAAAGTCATCGGGCATTATCTGAACATAAAACACTATCAGTAAGTTGGAGTCATTACCAGGGCTTTATTGTAGGTGGGCCAGTTGGTGATTTTGAACTTTTGCTTTGCCACGGAACGGTCTGCGTTGTCGGGAAGATACGTGATCTGATCCTTCAACTCAGCAAAAGTTCGATTTATTCAACAAAGCCTAAACAAACTATTAATATGCACAAAACAATGGGTTGGTTCGGCATTTTCATGGCCTTCTTCTCCTTGCATTTAAGCAGGCAAGAGGCTACTCTGAATGTGACTAGCATACAGGGGCCTCGGGTTAATTGAAAAATTACTCGGGGCTTTCTGCTTTTACCACAGTCAAACAGTGTTACCGCTGGCTGGGGCAAAAGCCTCCAGCACCAGCGTTATTATACCACCCTGCCCTGATCAGCCAAACACCCCGCCTACATAAATTACTGATTTTTCATTTATTTGACATGATTCACTTCCGGTTGTCGGCGAAAGTCATTTTATACTAAAGAAAAGGGTAACGGGCAGCTGCGGTAATGACTCCAACTTACTGATAGTGTTTTATGTTCAGATAATGCCCGATGACTTTGTCATGCAGCTCCACCGATTTTGAGAACGACAGTGACTTCCTGCCCAGCCTTGCCAGACGCTGCCTCAGATTCAGGTTATGCCGCTCAATGCGCTGCGTATATCGCTTGCTGATAACGTGCAGTTCTCCCTTCAGGCGTGATTCATAAAGCGGCCAGCCATCCGTCATCCATACCACGACCTCAAAGGCCGACAGCAGGCCCAGAAGACGCTCCAGCGTGGCCAACGTGCGTTCACCGAATACGTGCGCCACAACCGTCCTCCGTATCCTGTCATACGCGTAAAACAACCAGCGCTGGCGTGATTTAGCGCCGACGTAGCCCCACTGTTCGTCCAATTCAGCGCAGACAATCACATCACTGCCCGGTTGTATGCGCGAGGTTACCGACTGCGGCCTGAGTTTTTTAAGTGACGTAAAACCGTGTTGAGGCCAACGCCCATAATGCGTGCACTGGCGCGACATCCGACGCCATTCATGGCCATATCAATGATTTTCTGATGCGTACCGGGTTGAGAAGCGGTGTAAGTGAACTGTAGCTGCCATGTTTTACGGCAGTGAGAGCAGAGATAGCGCTGATGTCCGGCAGTACTTTTACCGTTACGCACCACGCCTTCAGTAGCTGAACAGGAGGGACAGCTGATAGAAACAGAAGCCACTGGAGCACCTCAAAAACACCATCATACACTAAATCAGTAAGTTGGCACCATTACCCAATAACGTAAATAAATTGTCTCCAATTGTTCATTTGTAATAGGGACCACGATAAAAAAAACAGAACCAACGTTAAAGTTGTTTTGAAATAGATTATCTAAATTATCCACTAGGAAAATATTTTGTGTATGATTGCTTAAATGCATACCATAACTTTTGGGATCACTTACCCAATATGAGTTAGCAAACCGCAACCGGGATAAATCATAATCTACTTGCTTAAGGCTTGAAGTAAGTTTTTCATAAATAATTTCCATCTTGCTTACAGGAAAAGGCATGGAGGTTTGTACATTTAAGCATAATTTTAGCTGGTTTATATAAGTTGTCAGTTGGGAAAGATATTCATCTCTAGGCCAATCACGATGCAAACTTTCTATGAAGAAAGGCTCTCCAGACTCAAGAAAGGTAATCAAGCTACCGCGAAAATGCTTATTTATATTAAACTCTTCGACTCGTTTCTCAAGTTTACTACAAAATACGTAAACTGACAGACAAGATCTTCTTTCCTGCATTACCTGTTTGTCATCGAGGTATCTTTCAGTTGCTATATTACGTTCAAATATGGGCAGTGGTTCAATGAAAGCCAGTTCTCCGGCGTTAAAATCAGCGTAACTACGCATCTGTGAGCTCTTTTATAGGGTTAAGTAGGAAGCAAATCTTAAATTGAAAATATTATATCATTTCTAAATTTTTTAATTAGGAAGCGAAGTATTTATTGCGCCAGTTATAGTCGGATTGATCGATGTCGGTGGCGAGGGTTTGTAACATTCGATGGCCATCAGGCAGTTCTGATATAAAACACTGCATCATTTCAATCGTAACATTATCAGAAATATCTATGCGAGTATAATCTTCATCTGCTATATATTTAATTTCAAAATGTTTGAAGAGTCCATTTTGAAATTTCTCGATCAAAACAGAAAGAAGTAATTCTCGGTCATTTTCAACTTCAGCGTGTAAGAAAAAAGTCTTCATGATAACTCCTTTGCATGAAAGTGTAATTTTACTTGTCTAAATGGTTGAAATCAAGTTGATTGGGAGTATCTGCCTTCTTGGGAGGCTGCTCAGAACTGGACCAGAGAGGCCTTTAAAGGGTACGGATTAGGTAAAACAGATAAGGTTGTTTTGGCTGTAAGTCTTCAGGGACCATGGATTTATCATGATGATATTGCTCAGTCTAAGGTGTGGTTCATAAGGTTGAGTAGTATTACTTAAGCTCTGACTAACTTTGATAAAGCAAAGGAATACGCTGATCGTCATGTGATCCAAATTGAGCAATGAATTTTAATTCGGAACAGCTAAAGACAAAGCAGTAGGGTGCAATAATTCAGGACGTCGATACTATAAGAAGAATAGTTGTATGAATGTAGCAATTACCTCAATATGAGGGGGCAATTGTTGATGCTGTACATTCATACAGCATTTAACATAATCTTTGTTATATGTACTTATAAATAAAATACTTAAGGTTTAAAGTTGTATGATCTACGCACTAGGCCATGGCTTGTAATGAGTGAAAAAGGTTCAAGATTTTAGAGAAATGCTCCCAAGATCAACATGGCGGCATAAGTTTTCCAGCTTGACCAATCAATCGTGGAACCAAGCAACAGATAGAATGCCAGGCCTACCAGCCCCAGCTTTACTACTATCCCAATTAATATGGTAAAGATAGACTCATCGCGTTCGCCTTTAAGTAATTTACAACGCGTAATTAGATCGTCTTTTTTCATGTAGAATCCCTTAGAGTTATTAAAGTCCTGCATTAGAAGTTGTTACCTGCCGAAGTTACCTCGTATAAGTTAACTGTGGCTCCAAACATACAAAATATAAGCTGTGCCAATTGAAAGGATTAGAAAAGCACAGTTACTAATAAAATTTACTAATGCTTGTAGCTTCTTTAGTCTCACAATTGCTGGACCGTGTTCAGTAGAGGTACTACTCAGCCCTTTTGTTCTGGCACTCTCTGCTTTTCTGAAAAAATTGTAATGCAATCCTGACCGCAAGCAAAACCATGCCAAACCAGTCGTTATTACGATATTTATGTAGAAAGCATATTGAATCATTTGTTCTGTTTCGAAGCTTTCCATTGAAAACCCTTTGTTGAAATGTTGAATAAAATTATTTTTAGTAAATCTAAGCAATAAATAGAACGAATATTAATAGTGAAAGATGCAATGCCAACATCTGCTTATGATGCCTTATGAGGATTTCTTCCTTCGCATTCATTAAATCGTACATCTCATCAATATTTTTATTGCTGGTATATTCGAGACGTTCATCACGAAGTAATTTGAACTTTACCAATACGACAAGTGATTTAATAATAAAGCTCGTAAGCATAACAGTTATAGACAAAAATAAAAAATAGGCCAAATTCATATATCACTCCATGGAGATTAATAGAAAAATTTATAATAAGTAATCCCATAGAGCATTACTTGAATCTTCTTCCCATACTAAGGACTCACCGAGAAATTTAGTTAAAGATGATTTGGCATACTGTGGTTCGGAAAAAAACGTGGGAACCAGCCGTCAAAGCTTTGGGTACCATTGTGACGATTTTCAGGCGAGACTGATAAGCGGTACCCGTCTCCGTAAGGTGAAATGCTAAATGTGTATCCATCATCTGTCTTTGAGATCAGCGTTTTGCTTGTCATTTGACTGTTTGCTCACAAAGTTACTTTTCTAAGATATCGAAAAGTGTGGATTAGCTCATCATTCAGATAGTCTTTTCATCACAAACTTCCCTGCCCACATTATCACAATTATAAAGGTAATAAAACCGATCTGCTCCCAACCTAAATTGGTTTGCTGTTCGGAATCATCCAAATGAATTGCATAAATGTAACATCCGAAGGTAAGCGTGAGTGGAACAACAAGCATCCCTACCTTTTTAGTAATATTTCCAATAAACCACCAATAAAGAACCCAGGAAATAATAGAAGAATAAAAAATTGCTTCTGAAACTATCATATGTAACCTCTTGAATTAGTCGATACTGTGGGTAAATAAACCCGGACCGTCAAATGATGCAATTGCAAAATATTTAGTAACCATGAATCCTTCGGTTATCTATTTCAGCCATGTATGCAGTAGGCTTTTTTAAGAGATAGATTGGTGAAACGACATTCGTTTTGACTTTATAAGCCAGAATGAAAACACCTGCGGAGCTTGCCATAAGTACCGCAAGAAGAATAGATACCGTTAACTCCTTTGGTGTTTGTATCACCGAAAGAAGAAACAATGCGCTTATGGCTGCAAAAATCCAGCAATATAATGATGCATCCATAAAACCAGCTACAACACTCGATCCAAAAAAAAACCAAAATAAACTTATTAAGATTACTGAGTTTTCATTCATGTCTGTTCCTTGTTATTACTAATTATATTATGCTTTATAGTTGACCGTCAGACTACCCACGGGTTTTGACGAACAAAGTCACGCACTCCATTTATACATGCTTTTGAGATGACTTCAAAATAAGGATGGTTTGATGGAATCATATTCCCGGTATTATCAAGAAGCATAATAGTCCCTAAAGATCGAACCAGTTGATATTCATTGAGCTTACGCTTTAGCAAAGTTTGCAATCTATAAATTGTCTCACCGGAACTGTTACCTTCGATACCTACAACAGAGACCGTACAGTTCACTTCCTGATTATCAGATTGATAATCGAACCAGTAATTTTCGTTGTAATTTCCTTTTTGCGCATGCTCAATTTTGCCAGGCCATTTTACCCATAAAGAAGAGTTGTTTTTAGATCGTAAGATCTGCTTCAGTGTTTCCAATGGATTTTTTTCATCCACCTCAGACCAGGCCGAAATAAATTCTTTCTGCATTGCCTTAGGGTCTATAACGGCAATGAAATCAAATTCCTCTTTATTGATAGAGTTGGCTCGATCTTTGAGATAAAACAGACCGAGTTTATATCCCTTTTCACTTTTCCAGTTTGCTCCCACAGGCTGATAGTCTGTATTTATAAACGGTTTGAAAGTGTGAGTGTCGGGAGAAAAAATTACTGAGGGTGCCAGCACCCGGCCTCGGTATCGTATTGGATTTACAAATATTTTTTCCCCGTCACATAACATTTCAATAATTGCTTTTGTCACAACTACTGAAATAGAAGGTATACATGTATTTTGATTTATTTCCCCGAGGTGCGCCAAACTTCCATCCTCACTCTTCAACACCTTTGTAAGGCAAGTCGGGCAATACTGTTGATCTCTATAATAAACAGGCATGGTTAGACGACCGGAATCGTTTAGTACCAACTGAAGTAACGGATGAGGCTCTTTCATCATGGTTATTTCTTCTCTTTCACCTTTCTGGGCTTTTCGTTTGCCTGTCTCCACTGCCATGGTGGGACAGGGTTGGTGTCTGCCCATAACCCTTTTGCCTCCTTTTGTGCTGCGGATTCATATTTGATATAGCCAGGGACAATGGCGTTATCTTCGAACCGATAAACCCACGCATATCCACTGTCCACCATAGAGGCATTGATATCATATCCATCTAACCAGATGGTACCTAACATACGGCCATAGATATCCGTACCATGGTCTATCACGGTAACGATTTTAGTTGCTATAGCTGTGGTTAAGGCCTGTTTTGCTTTTTGGCCAAAAGCCTGTTTAGATTCAGGAGCGTCTATACCATACATCCGTATTTTGATGGTTGTGTTTTGAGCATCCAACGCAGTTATGGTGTCACCGTCAATAATCTTAACCACCTTTGCCTCAAAAGTTGTTGAGTTCCCCCAGGACGCCACTGGGAATACAACAATCATGATGGGCAAAAGTAACTTTGTTAAAAAAAACATCATTTCACCTGGATTTGTTGAGTACAGACATGTATCCACAAGCCTATTTACAGGCAGTATTTTAACAAGTCATTATTTCATGGGCGGGCTTAAAACCAATCTTTTTGCAACTTAAAGGCAGAATAATCACAATAAATTTAGAACCTGAACCAAAAAATAATCCAAATTAAGCGTGTTAATCTATCTCAAAGATATTATTCCTGAGAGAGTTTGGATGAAACGTTACACTCATGATCTTGAGACAGACCTGAATGATGTGGATAAAACACCATCTCTGATCCACAAAACTTTGTTAACAGCTTCGACTATTTATGACCTGAAATATCTGGCTCAGGTATTAAATGATGAAAATGGCAGTAATTGGTCCCGTGCATCCCTTAAACGTCAGGTTACATGCATACCTGAGCATTGTGATCTGAGTATCGCAGATGGACGCTATCTACAGACTTTAATACCTTCACGACCTGCTGATTATGAGGACAGGCACTTTAGCTTTATCGATCTGTTTGCAGGGATAGGTGGACTGCGAAGCGGATTTGATGCCATCGGTGGTAAATGTCTTTTCACGAGCGAATGGAATACTTATTCCAGCCGTACTTACCGGGCGAACTGGTATTGCGATGAGAACGAGCACCGCTTCAATTCAGACATCCGTGACATCACTCTTAGCAACCGGCCCGAGGTTACTGATGACGAGGCATACAAATTTATCGATGCCTCTATCCCGGATCATGATGTTCTTCTTGCGGGATTTCCATGCCAGCCATTCAGCATCGCCGGTGTCAGTAAAAAGAACTCTATGGGTCGCAAACACGGTTTCGAGTGCGACACTCAGGGTACGCTCTTCTTTGATGTGGCCAGGATCATCCGGGCAAAACAACCTGCAATTTTTGTTCTGGAAAACGTAAAAAATCTGAAGAGTCACGATAAGGGTAATACCTTTAACATCATCATGAAAACGCTCGATGAGCTTGGCTACGACGTCGCAAACAGCGAAAGCACGGGCGCGGATGATCCTAAAGTCATCGATGGCCGTCATTTCCGACCCCAGCACCGTGAACGTATCGTCCTTATTGGTTTTCGCCGCGACCTACGTCTGAAAGACGGTTTTACTCTGAGAGACATTAAAGACTTTTATCCGGACAAGCGCCCTTCTCTCTCAGATTTACTGGATCCGAGCGTAGATAGTAAATACATCCTCTCCCCTAAACTCTGGGAGTACTTATACAACTATGCAAAGAAACATGCGGCAAAAGGCAATGGTTTTGGTTTTGGACTAGTAGATCCTTCCAATGTTAATAGTGTCACCAGAACCCTCTCAAGCCGCTATATGAAAGACGGATCTGAAATTCTTATTGATCGGGGCTGGTCTCATGAGCTGGGAGAAACTGATTTCCATAACACATACAACATGGACCGTCGGCCACGCATGCTAACGCCACGTGAATGCAGCAGGCTAATGGGCTTCGATAAACCCGGGGAAAGTGTTTTCCGTATCCCTGTGTCCAATACACAGGCTTACAGACAGTTTGGGAACTCCGTGGTCGTTGATGTCTTTGCGGCCGTCGCCAAACTGCTGAAGTCACGAATTGAATTTGCAGCCTCCCAGCGCTTGCGGCAGTTTTACGACGAAGTCAGCTGACCTGAGCTCCTTCATCAATTTAAATGCTTAAGATTGTTGTAATAATGTCAGAGGTCAACCATGACGTATTTCGAATCAGCTGAAGGTGAGACGGTATCTAAAGAACGAGCATTACAAGAACTGTCCAGGCATTGCGTTCCCGAAACAGATTTCGAAGAATTCTTTAGCGACATGGGCGTAAAGGAACAGTATGACGCTCAGGAAGTGTTGCTTTGGTTGGGATATTAAACTTCCTGTTTAGGAGACTACTATGAGCCAAAAATTCGCAGTGATGATTGCTTACGACGACGATCCAAACGTCAAAAGGTATTCACCTGACTTTCAAACGCAGGATGAGTTTGCTAAAGGGTGGCAGTCGGCTCTTAAAAAGGCACACCACACCTCAGGTCAAAAATCAGTCATCACCTGCGGATGTCGTGGAAAAGGAGAAAAGCGACTTTATGTTCGTGCTTTACCGAACGGTGATGCCTTTATTCTCGTCAAAGCCGCTAACACGGGCATTGAGCATGATCCTTCCTGTGTATTCTTCTCCCTTGATGCCCGGCATACCGGCCTGAAAGGATATGCGAGTGGTGTGGTCCGGATTACAACCGAAGGTGATATGGCTGTAAGGCTCGGTATCGGTATGACAGAGAAAGATCCTCCTGAAAAATCAGAAGTGCCTCCCCTGCCCCATGTTCAGCGACCAGAAGGAGGTCAGGCCTCAATGACCCTCCTGGGCTTGCTTAGTCTTTTGTGGACAGAGTCTGGTCTGAATGTCTGGTACCCGAAAATGGCAGGGAAACGTAACGATTCACTGGTACGGTATCGTCTGCTTGAAACCGCTAAACAAATTCGTACCGGCAGAGCCTGCATAGGTGACCATTTATTCATTGGTGTACCTGACCCGAAACAACCTGTCGCTCAGTCGCAAATTCAGCGTCTTTCATCACAGGCGATGAGTGATAAACGTCTCATGCTCCTGTCAGTTTTACCTCGCTACGATGCTGAAAAGCATGAGAAGCAACTTAAATTTTTACCCCTGCGGAATTTTGGGGGGCTACCGCTGATTTTTTTCAATTCAGAAGGCCATTGGGATAGCGTAAAGAAACGATTTTCATCGGAGTACGCAGCATGGAAATCCGGGGCGAAAATAGTTGTCTTTGCGTTGACGTCACCAGCTGCGGTAACCGGCAGAGGCCCTTCTGTAAGAGCTCATCAAATTGTGCTGATGCACGTTAGCGAGAACTGGATACCTCTGGACTCCTCCTATGAGGCGGTTGTTGCAGAAAAGCTGGATGCAGAGCACCGGCAGTACGTTAAGCCCATGCGTTATGATGCGAGTATTAGTGAGGTGTTCCCTGACTTCTACCTGCTCGACACAAAAAGCGATAAGCCGTTCCCGATGGAAGTATTTGGTATGGCCACTCCTGCTTATCTGGCCCGAAAGCAACTCAAAAAAGATTATTACAACCGTGAATATGGGCCTTATGGATGGTGGCACTGGGATGCGACCACAGCATCTGAAACTATGGTGCTGCCTCATTTTCCAGAATCACGTAAACCTCTTTCAACTGGCACACCTGCTTAAAATGGAGAAAAAATGTCATACATGCTTTCACTAAGCGAACAGACAAAACTGAACGCTTTCCTGTCAGGGATCCTTGATGATTACAAGACTGGGGTTATCACTCAGATACAAGCTGTTGGTAAAATCGGTAACGTGTTTTCTGCACTGGAAAGTGGAGACTCAAAAAAGGTAGTGCATTTGTTGACTGAAGGACGAAAACTCCTGCGGACGGGCTGAATGTCCGCAGAAGGTCTACTGTGCCAGGGGATGCAGAGAAGTCTATCAACCTGGCTTCATTTTCTACTACGCGGCTGTTTTGACTTTCCAGTACCTCCCCCTGCCATTGCACCAGTCAATGTATCAATGGTGCCTTTCAGGGATTCTGAGATTGTTTTCTCTGCCTCCAGGGTAGCTTCCAGCTTCATTACTTTGGACTGGAGCGTTTTTAATTCACTGCTTTGTTCAGCCACTTCCGCTTCATAGCCCTGGCTGACCAAAGTTACTTTTTTCAGGTCGGCGCTCAGCGACTCGTTTAGTTTATGGAGTTCAGTAAGCTCGGCATTCACCGCCACCAGGTCACCCTCCTTCCCGGACAGTGCACTTTTCAGCTCAGCACAGAGGTTCTGTGCTGCAATCAATTCCTGTTCAAACCTGTCCCTCTCTGCCTTTGTATCTGACACAGTCTGACTTAACTGGTCGCATTGTCTGGAAAGACCGGCATTATCAGAACGCTGAGTGTTGATCTCTTCGTTCAGCTTTTTTTGATATTCAAGGTGACCAGCGATCTCTGTTTTACGTTCAGCCAGTTGCTGGGAGAGTGAGTCATTTGACTGCTGTGCGAGGCTTAATTCATGCCGTGTGCTATCTAACTGGTGATGGCAGGTTTCGAGTTCTGCTTCGGCAACATTCAGCCTTGTTTCTAACTCCTTGACGGTACTGTCCCGGATCTCTAATCGACCCTGTAGCGCCTGATTCTCAAGTTTCAGCTCATCCATATCGGTAGCGCTTTGCTCAAGCCGCTGTAAAAGCTGCGTTACCTCCTCCTCCAGCTGCATGCTACGTGCTTCAGCTTTTTTAACACTATCACTCTGTATTGCGGTATAGCTTCTACGGTAGTGCCAGGTGATGTACGAGATAATATCGCCGAGTGCAACCTTCACCTCATCGGGTATATCCAGGTAACGGGCCTCTTCAGGAACCTCTTTAACATACTTCTGGTACTCAGCGAACATCTCCTGTGACCTTGCAAACGAGCCGCCAACAGCGTTTCTGAGCCAGTGAACTTTGAAGCTCAGATCGATATTTTCCGGGTTAATTTTTTTCTCTTCGCACAGACGTTCGATTGCATTGAAGTAATCGATCATCGCAATAGATGAGTACCTTGAACGACCCATTTCCTTTGATTTTTCTGTGGATTCGCTGCGGATGTCATTCTGCACCTCTGGCGAGGTAGCATCGTTCAGGCTTTTTTCTTTATCGTTTTCGATCATCATTTTTTTCCTGCGGCCGGAAGCTGGTTTGCAAAATATATGCTGATAAGATCGTTCAGAGCATTCAGAAGCGAGATACTGTCGATACAAATATGAACGTTTCCATTCTCAAACAGGCGACACCGCCAGCCATTCTCATCGCAGACCTCGCCTGTGAAATCTGTATTTCTCATGGCCGTCAGCCTGTCGACCATACTCAGCCCACCGCCGGTTGCAGGTGTTGGAGTATCAGAACAGATGCATACAATATTCTCAAAGTCGCGTAAACAAAAGTGATTGTCCTGCGAGAAACCGTTGTACCTCAGTACGTTCACACCAGGAAAAATCCCCCGAAGAACAAGCTTTTTCGGCATTGTATATTGCCGTGCATTGCTTTTAAAACTTCGGTCAAGCTTGTTGAGAACATCAACGAAACCTTCTGCAAGCGTGTCTCGTCTGTTAGCCAGTGCATGCTGTAATGTTCCCTTAACAATCTCCAGGGAAGCGACGGGCGGATCCGTACGTAGGGATTCGTTAAAGGCTTCTTTTTGCTTATGGTTCCAGTACCGGTCCATACCTGTTTCTTCAAAGAGCCTTTTCCACGTTTTACGGTCAATTTCCTTACGCCCCTCCTCGATGGTGCGATCCAGTGACGACGGAAGACCAAATGCGTTGGGCTGCATAATTCTGCTGGTGAAGAGAGAGAGACCGCACAGTTCCGACGCTTCCGAGATTAACCGCATCCCTTCTTCGAATTTCTGCATGGCCATATCCCGGGCGCTGATGAGCTGCCCTGTCCGGCTCGCCGGTACTGGCTCAGAACCCTGGTTTTGAGTCATTTTACACTCCATTTTGGTATGTCAGAACATTTTGATTTGAGCAAAGGTAGGACCTGTGTAGAGACATTAAAGTTGTATCCTTTAACCTGAAAAAGACTTTAAAGTTGTAAAGTTTTAAAAAAACACATACAAAACATGATGCTAAGTGTGTATCACACGCTGTTCCAACATTATGCCTTGATGTTCTTGCAGGAACTGCAATTTACAGGAGGAAAAAGGTGTTTTTGTAGTTATCTGGCGTTACGTGACAGTGTTGGTCAGATACTTCCACCTCTTCAGAGTTAAAGTTTGATATATGGGAAAAAAAACGCTCCCGGACGGGAGCGTAAGCCAGTGACTTCGGCGTCAAATGAGGGTCTAACAAGTGGAGCTGCGGGTTAATTCTGGGTGATCTGACTGCGATGCTTATCAGCCTGCTGCTGGTGAACAACGGAAGACTGACCATTATTCGCCTTCTCATGTACAGCTGCGGCCTTCTCATGCTCGCTCATTTCAGAAAATGACTTTGCTGTTTCGTTGGTAGCTCCGGGTTTAGCTTTCATCATTTTTTTATGCATTTCAGCCATGTCCTGGTGGGCAGCAGAATTGCTGTTTTGCATCATGTCATGGGACATTGCGGCCTGATCGTGACTGCTCATATCCATCATTGTCATGCTGTCTCCCTGAATTGCACTTTTTTCAGCAGATGACTGCATCTGGTGGGCAGGTGCCTGTGCATTATTTACCTGGTCATGCATGTTCATTGTCTCTGCAGCCATGGCAGATGAAGCGGCAGCCATAATGGCAACAAATGATACGAGAATCTTTTTCATGGTTGGGTCTCCGGTGTTTACATACCCAAACAATCAATGGCTTATAACAGAGAAAGCAGTTGATCTCAGGGCGGGTTAATCATCACTCCAGGAACCAGGTGATTGTGTTATCACGCTGCTCCTGATTTATGAATAATTATAAAAAACCGCCTCTGTTTATCGCGTGACTGAATGATGACAATTTTGTCACCTTCCAGGTTTCTCCTGAACAACGGGATTAATCCATTAACAGGCGCACTTTGAACACAATTTCACGCCCCTGCTGTTCTGCTGACAGCTCGCCGCCGTGAGCATTAATGATCGACCTTGTAATTGATAATCCCAGCCCCGCGCCTTCCGTGTTGTAGAACCTTGATGAGTCTGCGCGATAGAACCGGTCAAACAAACGTTCCAGATTAGCGGGAACCTGGCCGGACATCGTATTCGTAATCATCACGTTCACACAGTCACTGTCACGCTCAAGGTGTATCGCTGTACAGGTGTTATCGGGAGAATACTTGATTGCATTGGAAAGCAGGTTACTGAAAGCACGTCGGAGCATATCGCTGTCTCCGGCAACAACGCCCTCTCCTTCAACCGTGATTGTCTTTCCTGTTTCGTCTGCCAGGGGCTCGAACAACTCACGTAATTCATTCAGTTCGGCTGCCAGATCCACATCATGTTTATCCAGCCGCAGCAGACCATGCTCTGAACGTGCCAGAAAAAGCATGTCACTGGTCATTCGTGACAACCTTTTCAGTTCTTCCAGGTTAGCGAATAAAATTTCGCGGTAATGCGAAACATCCCTTTCCTTAGCCAGTGCAAACTGCGTCTGCATCATCAGATTACTGACTGGTGTGCGCAGCTCATGCGCGATGTCAGACGAGAAATCTGACAGTTTCCGGAATGCCCCCTCCAGGCGATCAAACATATTATTGAACTCCTGCATGGTCTCAGAGATTTCCGGCGGAGCCAGATCGGGATTTAGACGCTGATCCAGGCTGTGTACGGTCATGGAGGAAGCCAGACTGGTCATTTCCCGTAGCGGTTTCAGACCAATACGTGTGGTCAGCCAGCCCAGAAAAACAGAAATAAAGACCAGACCGATATTGAACCAGAACAGCCAGGTACTGAGTTTGTCCATAAACAGGGTGTGATACCCAGTATCCGTGGCAACCGTAATGATGACATGTTTGCTTTTACCCTGTTCCGGCGTCACGGCAACCCGCCGCGAGATACTGCGGTACACGGTGTTATTTTCTTCCGTCTGGATCATATAGTCGAGAATATCACCCGACTTATTAAGCAGGATCGCTGGAACAACAGAATTTTTGGCATAGAGTTCAACAATTTTTTCATTTTCCATGTTTTTTATAGAAATGAATAAGCCATTGTGCCCCACCATCGCATCGTTTATTTTTTCTGATAATGACTTAATATCCGTTTTGTTCCTGAACGTCTCTGTTTTAAGAAACTCTTCGGTGAGCTGAAGTTTACCTGTCAGAAAATCGCGGTCCTGATTATCGAAATAGCCATTAAGGGTGCTAATCAGGATAAAACTTGATAACCACCATACCGTAAGCATCACCGCAGAAAAAATCAGGCTCAGGCGTGTGGTCAGGGAAATTTTGAACCTCACTCTTCTCTGATCTCCAGGACATATCCGGCACCGCGAACGGTATGGATCAGTTTTGGCTCAAAGTCATCATCAATTTTACTTCTCAGACGTCTCACGGCGACATCAATCACATTCGTATCACTGTCAAAATTCATGTTCCAGACCAGGGACGAGATAAGACTCCTGGGTAACACTTCTCCGGTGCGTTGCAGCAGCAACTCAAGCAGAACGTATTCTTTACCGGTGAGATGGATCTTCTTCCCCGAACGGATCACGGTCCGGCGCACCATATCAACGGTCATATCGGCGATGGTGCAGACTGTTGCGGCCTGCGAGCGTGCCCGGCGCAGTAGGGTTCTTACACGTGCAACCAGCTCCGTAAAATCAAAGGGCTTAATCAGGTAGTCATCTGCGCCAAGCTCCAGTCCTTTCACTTTGTCCCGCACGTTGTCCTTTGCGGTTAAAAACAGGACCGGTTCTTCGTGCCCGGACTCCCTCAGTGCGCTGATGATTTGCCACCCGTCGAGGAAAGGCAGCATCACGTCCAGTATTATCAAATCATACTGTCCCTTCGACGCGGCCCCGAGACCATCGCGGCCATTATTAAAGAGATCGGCCTGATAGCCTTCCTCAACCAGTCCCTGCTGCAGGTAACGACCTGTTTTTTGTTCGTCTTCAACGATTAAAATACGCTGCATGGTCAACTCGCTGATATGAAAGTAAAAATCTCACGCATGAGCTTTGGCTGTCCCCTAGCTGACCTGAGACGGAGCAAGCATTCCGAGCCACGCTACGGCGCCCAGAATGATAATCGCAACAACGAATTCTGTCAGGATGCTGTTTCGCATCAGGGCAACGCTGCGATCATAATTCCCTTCCCTGACCATAACTTCAAGCCGGGGACCCAGGTGAAACCGGTTTGCTGCAGCCAGAAGAAGCATCAGAACAAACAGAGCCGTCTTGGCAAGCAATATCCTCCCCCAGGAACTGTTGAATAAGGGAGTTAAGTTACCCTCAGCAATATACAGATAGTTGACCAGCGCACTCAGGATCAGGGCTACAACAATCACCGTTCCTGCCGTGGCAAATTTTGCCAGGGAGTCAGATATCACAATGACGCTCTGTGCATTATGCTCGTTTCTGCGCATCAGCAGGATAGCAAATGCAACCAGAGCACCTGTCCAGGCACCTGCAGCGCCGAGATGGGTCAGATCGCTCAGTAAATGGAGATAGTAATGCAGACCGTCATGCATAACGGCGTGTCCTCCCCAGGCAAGTGTAGCCAGCGCCACGCCCCCACTCATCGTCATCAGCAGGCAGGACAATACTCTCTTATTAGTGTAAAGGAACAAAGCACCGAGTGTGGTAAACAGGGCACAGAGCCTGACAATCCAGCTAATACCCACATCAGTTTCTTCTATCACCATCTCGATAACATGGATGGATAATTCTCTGAGGTCAGTTACTCCACTCATGGCATTAGATACCAGGAGCATATTAATGCCAGTAAGAATGATGCCTGTAACAACAGCAAAAGTTATAAACGACCTGAAATTAGTCAGGTTATAGGTTTCATGTCTGACACCGCTTATTCCATATATCTGAAAAAATGGCAATCCAAATATTACCATCAAATCCAGATAAAGAAGAAAACGAATAACAATCATAATCAGGTCGTTCATAATATTACTTCACTGTAAAGGTGTAATTACCGGTAATAGGGTGCGTATCTGAAGAAACCGCGCGCCAGTCAACACGATAAGTGCCAGCGGGTAAAGGCTCTCGCGGAATAATGACCATCGATTTAGGGTCAGCGCCTGGCGCCACTTTTGCCGCGACCGGCATCGGAGAATGTGATGACATGCCTTTCATACCCGTCATCGTTAATTTTGCACCTGAGAATTTCACGGTCAGATTTTCCGAGAAATTAAGCTGAATCTTTTCCGGGGCCGCTACGGCTGAATCAGCCTGTGGCACAGAGCTTTTTAATTCCGGATGGGCCATAGCAGAGAAAGCAACGCCCATAACGAGGCCACCTGTAAGAATGGCTTTATTTAAAATCGACATTTTATTTACCTGTTTAGTTGAGTGTTTTATATCAGTGCGTTAAAACCAGATTCTGGCTCCCGCCAGGAATACTACCTGATGGTCTTTCTCACCTTCTCTTTTCGCCATATCGGATGTTTTCCCGTAAAGTTGATTCCAGGAAACGCCTATATAGGGTGCAAACTCACGGCGTATTTCATAGCGCAGCCGGAGCCCCAGCTCTGTGTCAGTCAGTCCCCTGCCGCGACCCCGCGATTCATCATCCTGACTGTAGAAATTCACCTCATAGGATGGCTGGAGTATGAGCCGGTTAGTCAGTAAAACGTCGTATTCTCCTCCCAGACGAAGGGCTGCTTTTCCGCCATTACTGACAAAACCCGTAATTTCAGACTCAAAATTATAGAGTGCCAGCCCCTGAAAACCGACAGCAGCCCAGGTCCGGGCAGAAGCAGGTCTGAAATCCTGCCTGACACCCGCAACCAAATCCCACCATGGGCCAACCGCATGTCCCCAGAGTAACTGCGCTTCAGCCGCCTCCGTTTCCCCATTGCTTCGTTCACCTTCACTCTTTAGCCAAATCCGATCTGTGTCGCCTCCAATCCAGCTGTTAACACTCCAGCTGAAATTGTTGGTGTTATCCGACCGTTGCCATTCCAGTTGATCCAGCAGAACCAGATAATTAATCGCACTGTCGTGAATCGCATGCCCCTGTAAATTGCCGAATGCAGCCTTCCGGTCGGCATCGGTAACAGGCGGAATTGGCGTTCTGCTCTCAGTTACAATGGGCTCCATTGACGTCATCTCAGTGAAATTCTCATCTGCTGGCATCTGCATGGCAGACATGTCGTGCCCGGCGTGGGGATCTGCAGAGACGGAGCCCGCCGCAATAGAAAGCTGTGAGGTAAACAAACCGGCGACCAGAACAGGTATGGCCTTCAAATTTCTCTTCATTCGCATCATTCCTCCACCCGGACTTCACGAAACATTCCCATTTCCATGTGATAGAGCAAATGGCAGTGATACGCCCAGCGGCCAAGCGCATCTGCTGTCACTCTGTAACTGCGTTTTGTACCAGGGGGAACATCTATTGTGTGTTTACGAACCATGAAATTACCGTTTTCATCTTCCAGATCGCTCCACATACCATGCAGGTGAATGGGGTGAGTCATCATGGTATCGTTGATCAGCGTGATCCTGAGCCGCTCACCGTATTTCAGCAGCACCGGTGCGGCATCTGAAAACTTGATTCCGTTAAATGACCAGGCAAACTTTTCCATGTGGCCGGTTAAATGCAGTTCTATGGTACGGCCAGGTTCACGTCCGTCAGGATCCTCAAAGCGGCTTTTCAAATCCGCGTACGTGAGAACCTTTCTTCCGTTATTTCGAAGACCAATACCCGGATCATTTAATTTCGGAGAGACGCTCATCGCCTGCATATCAACCAGTGGGTTATCCGTTTCTGACGCAGGATGACTTTGCATACCCGGCATTCCGGCCATCCGGGAATGATCCATACCGGCCATGCTGCTGTGATCCATGGGCGCGGAGGATGTCCCGCTATCCGGAAGGTCAGCACCGTCCATAGACATCATCTCTCCGCTGTTATCCATGCCTCCCATCTGGCTGTGGTCCATTCCTGCCATATCATGTCCCATTCCCCCCATACCCATATCTTCCATGGTCAACAGAGGACGGGGATCGAGGGGGGGAACGGCAGCACTTAACCCCTCTCTCGTGGCCAGTGTCCCTCGAGCGTAACCGGTCCTGTCCATGGATTGTGCGAAGATGGTATAGGCCTCACCCTGAGGCTCCACAATGACATCATAGGTTTCGGCAACGGCAATCCTGAATTCGTCAACGGTAACCGGGTTTACATACTGGCCATCTGCAGCCACGACCGTCATTTTCAGCCCGGGGATACGGATATCGAAATAGGTCATTGCCGAGCCGTTGATAAACCGTAAGCGTATCTTTTCACCGGGACGGAACAGTCCGGTCCAGTTTTTCAGCGGGGCCTGCCCGTTCATGAGATAGGTGTAGGTGTAGCCACTGACATCCGCGAGGTCAGTCGGATTCATTTTCATTTCAGCCCACATTTTCCGATCGGCAATGGTGGCTGACAGCCCCCTGGTATTCACGTCGCGGAAAAAAGAGCCAACGGTTGGTTTATTGAAATTGTAGTAATCCGACTGTTTTTTTAATTTTTTCAGCAGGCTGTGAGGATTTTCATCGGTCCAGTCAGACAACATGACCACATGCTCACGATCGTAAGTAAACGGTTCTGGCTCCCCGGCATCGATGATAATGGCACCGTATACCCCCTCCTGTTCCTGCAGACCGGAATGGCTGTGGTACCAGTAAGTCCCGTTCTGCTTAACCTTAAAGGTGTAAACGTAGGTATCATCAGGCTCTATGCCCATAAAACTCAGCCCCGGAACACCATCCATATTGGCCGGAAGAATAATGCCGTGCCAGTGAATGGACGTCTGTTCATTAAGACGGTTTTTGACCTTCAGGGTAATGGTGTCACCTTCTTTCCAGCGAAGAACGGGCCCCGGCAGGCCTCCATTGATTGTTTTGGCCTGACGCTCACTGCCCGTGATATTGACGGCCGTTTCACCAATGGTCAGGTCAAACTGAGTACCCTGCAGGGATGCGGCAACTGGCAGGCTCAGACTGGAACGCGCATTGAAACTCCATACGCCAAGACTTCCGGCTACGCCAGAGAGGGTTAACCCCTTCAGGAAAGTTCGTCGAGACGTTTTCAACAGCATGCGCATTCCCTTATTTAAAGTATGGTTACTGACAGAATTCGAGAACCGATTTAAATTAAATTACTGGTTCATCCACTTACAATGAAATGAATCTAGCACACCTTAAGAAACAAATTCATTACAATCGTGTAATGTACATAGCTGTATTACATTTACGTCATCTTCCCCACAGGTTGATTATTTTTATATATGATCATAAGGACATCTTTTATGTACCTCAGAAGGTAATTACACATGAATATATTAATCACGACCACTGCGTTTACAGCTTTATTTTGTGGGGCAGCTTTTGCTCAGTCCAGTGATATTGCCCATGAAGCACATCGATTTGTTAATAATGCCTCAGCCGTCAGTCATGTGAATTCCTCGACGCATGAAAACTTACCGGACAGGGTTAATAAAAACAACACGCCCTCATTCTCTGAAATGAATGAACATGAAAGGGCCATTGTTGCTCATTCATTTATGAACAACAGCGCGTCCTATGCGCATCAGAAAATGATTGAGGAACATAAAAAAATGCTGTCCGGCAGTGATGCAAATTCAAAGACCTCGTCTTCTTCTTTTAACGAACTGAATGCCGGAGAAAAAGCCGCTCTCGTGCATGAGCAGGTCAATAATGCCGGTGCGGAAGCACATCAGACGCAGGCAAGAAAGCTTCGCGGGCTGTATTCGACCAGGTAACTGCAGGCGGGTTAGTGCTTAGCGTCAGGTGCGCAGCAGGGCTTTACTGACGGGTTACGTAGCAGGACATGAGCCCCATATTGCTCTGCCGTAACCTGTTTCAGTCCCGTTAATCATCACCGTCGGGCTGGTCATACAGTTCCCAGAGCTTCAGGAGCAAACGGGAAACAAGATATGTTACAAAAATGACGACCATCAACGGTGCTCCCGATTAACTGACAGATGACACGCCTCCTGAAAACCCCTAGCATACGCCGCAGTGTTCATGCTAACGGCGAATTCCAGTAAATGTATTCTACCGATGTCGTAAAAGAAAATGCCTACCTTTCAGCCACCCGCTCGGGGCTGGAATCGAACGAGATCGCTACTCTTCAGCGCTCCTTGCCTTCCCGGTTTAATCTGCGGCATTTGAAAAAAAATGAATCATTAAAACTCGTACTGCAAAAGAAAGCGGGAAAATCACGTGTCGTGGCCTATAAATTTACGTCCGGTTCATTTAATTACACGGCGTATCGTATATCAGATAAAAAGTTCTATAACCTTTCCGATACTTCCGGGAAAGGCAGTCTCGATTATCCGTTACCGGCCACAGCAAGACTCAGTTCGCCTTTCAATCCTGCAAGACTTAACCCGGTATCGGGAAAAGTGAGTCCCCATAATGGCATTGATTATTCCATGCCCATGAACACGAAAATAGTCAGCGTCATCGACGGAAAAATCACCCGGGCCGAATACAACAGTACCATGGGATATTTTGTTGAAGTAACGGGAAAAGCCGGTGTTAAAACTCGCTATCTCCACCTCAATAAAATACTCGTTACTAAAGGGGCCAGGGTTACACGGGGAGGTGCTATTGCGTTATCCGGTAACAGCGGACGTTCATCCGGTCCTCATCTGCATTACGAGCTGGTCATCAATAACAACCCTGTTAACTCTCTGGCGTTCCGGGCAGCGGCACCCGCTGATAACAAACTCGAACAGCATGCCTTTGCGCATGCCAGAGACTACGAACGATACCTGGACTGATAACGGGACCGCGACGCGGCCCCGTCTGCCGGATTAATTTTTTTTATCGTTTTCACTTCCGTGATGTTGATGATCTCCATGCCCTCCGTGGCCGTGGAAAAGATGCATTAGCGGGCAGACCAGCAATAACAGATATGGCCAGTAACCTGCCACATGTGACCAGTGTTCGCGCAGGAGGGCAAATGCCGCGATCGCGGCGACAGCAATAAGCGCATAGGTGGTACTTTTCATACTGGACTCCTTCTGTTCGTAACTGACCCTTCACTCAGTGTTATTTCCCGAGCCTGACACTTTTCAGACGCAACGCATTCACAATGACGCTGACGGAGGAAAGAGCCATGGCCGCCGCCGCAATAACTGGCGACAGCAGTATTCCATACACAGGATAAAGCAGACCTGCAGCCACAGGCACGCCAAGTGCGTTGTAGATAAATGCAAAAAACAGATTCTGACGGATATTTTTCATGGTGATCTCTGACAGATGACGGGCCCTGTTCAGTATCATCAAGTCGCCTTTGAGAAGGGTGACTCCGGCACTTTCAATTGCCACATCTGTACCCGTTCCCATGGCTATACCCACGTCAGCCGCTGCCAGCGCCGGGGCATCATTCACACCGTCTCCGGCCATCGCAACCACATGGCCAGACTCTTTCAGTCGGGTTATCACTGCTTTTTTGCCATCCGGCAGAATTCCGGCTTCAACCTCATCTATTCCCAGTTTCCGTGCGACTGCTTCAGCAGTAAGCTGGTTATCCCCGGTGAGCATAACGATGCGGATCCCCGCCTGACGCAAAGCTTTAAGCGCATCCGGCGTGGTTGTTTTCACGGGATCCGAGATAGCTATCAGGCCTGCAAGGTCCCCGTCTGTGGCCACATAGATAACGGTAGCGCCTTCCATCCGCAACGTATCCGCAACGGCCTTTTGATTATCAATAACTATACTGTTTTCCTGCATAGCCAGTTCATTACCAATAACAACCCGTTGACCTTCGACATCGCCTGAGACACCTTTACCCGACGGTGCATCGAAATGAGTGACTGCGGGTATTGCGATCCCCTTTTCCTGTGCTGCTTTAACTACTGCCATACCCAGCGGATGCTGCGAGCCTTTTTCCACTGCGGCTGTTACACGCAAAAGAGATGTTTCCCCACCCGGATTGAGACTGATAATCCCTGTCACCGTAGGCGAACCTTCCGTGAGCGTGCCTGTTTTGTCGACAACCAGCGTGTCCACTTTTTCAAGACGCTCAAGGGCTTCGGCATTCCTGATTAACACCCCGGCCTGGGCTCCTTTGCCCACCCCCACCATTATCGACATCGGCGTGGCCAGCCCCAGCGCGCAGGGACAGGCAATAATCAGGACCGACACAGCCGCAATGAGACCGTGCGCCATCCTGGGCTCGGGCCCCCAGACAGACCAGATCACGAAAGCAACAACCGCGATAAGTATCACCAGAGGAACAAACCAGCCTGAAACGCTGTCAGCCATTCTCTGGATGGGGGCACGCGAACGCTGTGCATCAGCGACCATCTGAACAATTCGTGAGAGCATTGTTTCATCACCGACTTTCTCTGCACGGATGATGAGACTCCCTGTCTGATTAATGGTCCCCCCGATGACAGGGTCACCCTCCGTTTTGGTAACCGGCATAGATTCCCCGGTCACCATCGATTCATCAACGGTTGTTTTGCCTTCGATCACGATACCGTCGACCGGAATACTCTCTCCAGGTCTGATGCGGAGCTTATCGCCAGGCAGGACATCTTCCGCATTAATATCCGTTTCATGACCGTCATGATCCAGCCGTCTGGCGGTTTTGGGGGCAAGGTTCAGAAGCGCAGTAATGGCGCCTGAGGTTTGTTCCCGTGCCCGCAGCTCAAGAACCTGTCCCAGCAGAACAAGCACCGTAATAACTGCTGCGGCTTCAAAATAAACGGCCACCAGGCCATCCATGTTTCTGAACGATGCAGGAAACCAGGAGGGGAAGACGGTTGCAATGACGCTGTAAACCCAGGCTACGCCGGTCCCCATTGCAACAAGGGTAAACATATTCAGGGAGCGGTTACGTAACGACATTCCGGCCCGGGCGAAGAATGGCCAGCCACACCACAACACGACAGGGGAGGCCAGAAGCAGCTGCAGCCATGTGTTGTACTGTGGCGGTACTGTATTCCTCAACTCGGGAAACAGATGAGATCCCATTTCGAGTACCAGAACCGGAAACGCCAGCAACAACCCCAGCCAGAAGCGTCTTGTCATGTCGTGAAGTTCATCACTCGGCCCCGTGGATGCCGTAGCTACGAGCGGCTCCAGTGCCATTCCACAGACAGGACAGCTTCCGGGACCACTGCGGCGTATCTCCGGGTGCATCGGACATGTCCACACACCTTCAGAATTCTCTTTTTCCGCCTGGTGGTGAGGCTGTTTTATCTGATCAGGGCTGACTTCGTGATGATCGTGGTGATGGTGATGGGAATGTTCACTGGCATCTTCGGTAAGATAACGATCGGGATGGGCTTTAAATTTACTCTCACAGCTGGCGGAGCAGAAATAAAGTTGATGGTCCTGGTATCGAATGCTGCTGTGCGCCCTGTCGGGCAGGATGGCCATCCCGCACACGGGATCTCTCACCTTATGCAATACGTGGCCCTCGTCCGGGGATAATGTCTGCTCAGAAGCAGTCTGGTTGTTGTGTTGCACTGCATTGTCATTTTTCACAGTAACTCTCCTTATGCATACCGAAGCATCTTCTGTCTTCAGGGTATGTCATGGATGCGATTACCACGAATATCGCCGGCACAGGAGTGCCTGCTACCGGCGTCCCGTTATCAGCCGTTCCGCTGACTATTCGATTCGCTGGAAGACTTTTTTACTTCCATCCGGTGAGAATGCGATAACATCGTAAGCCTCTTTTCGGGCTCCCATCTCCATTCCAGGACTTCCTGCTGGCATACCGGGGGTGGCGAGACCGTATATACCTGAACCAGACTGCATTGCCTTATGTATCGTTGTCGCAGGCACATGGCCTTCAATGATCAAATTACCGGCAACCGCGGTATGACAACTTCGCAGTCCTGCAGGAATAGCATGCTTTTCTTTCAGGGCTGACAGCGCCTGATCATTCATGACGTGAGTTCGTACTTCAAACCCGTCTTTTTCCATCGCCTTGCCCCACAGGGAACAACAGCCACAGTTTTCAGATTTGTACATATCAATCACTTTTTCACTCGCCATCGCGGGCAGTGAAAGGCCGAGAGCCAGCGCCATCAGAACCACTTTTTTCATACTCACCTCTGTATATTATCGATTTAAACCCTGACGTCAGGGTGAATCAGTAAAGAAGGACACCCACAGGGGGTGCCCTTTCAGGTTCAGGACACGCTTTTTTTATGTCTGCGCAGCCAGATTAATTTGTAGGCGGCAGGAATAATGAACAGGGACAGCAGCGGAGCCGTGATCATCCCACCAATCATGGGTGCCGCGATACGGCTCATGACTTCTGAACCTGCACCGGTTCCCCAGAGTATTGGCAGCAGACCCGCAATGATCACCGCCACGGTCATGGCTTTCGGCCGGACACGCAGTACGGCACCATGATAGAGGGCTTCATCAAGGCCTTCCGGTGTGAACGTCTCTTTACGGGACAATTCCGGGTGCGCTTCAATGGCATGACGCAGATACATCAGCATGACCACGCCAAACTCTGCTGCCACCCCGGCCAGAGCGATAAACCCCGTTCCGGTTGCGACAGACATATGGAAGCCCTGCCAGTACAGGAACCATATCCCGCCAACCAGGGCGAACGGCAGGCTCATCAGGATCAGCAGGGCTTCATCAACCCGGCGGAATGCCAGATACAACAGGATGAAGATGATCATCACCGTCATCGGCACCATCAGCTTCAGTTTCTTGTTGGCATGCTCAAGCAGTTCAAACTGTCCGGAGAATGACACGCTGGTACCCGGTCTCAGTTTCACTTTCTGACTGATCGCCGTTTTAATGTCATTAACCACCGACACCATATCCCTGCCGCGCGCGTCAATGTAAATCCAGCTGGCTGGACGGGCATTTTCCGTTTTCAGCATAGTCGGCCCGGAAACGACCTTAATATCCGCAACATCGCCCAGCGTGATCTGCTGCTTCATCGGGGTCAGGATCGGCATCTGTTTCAGGGCCTGCGGGCTGTTCCGGTAATCCTGCGGATAGCGGATATTAATCGGGTACCGGGCCACGCCTTCAACCGTTTCCCCTACCGTCGCGCCGCCGATGGCTGATGAGATGAACAGCTGCACATCGCCCACCGTCATTCCGTAGCGGGAGGCTTTTTCCCGGTTGATATCCACATCAATGTAGCGCCCGCCTTCCAGTCGCTCTGCGAGAGCAGACACTACGCCGGGTACGGTTTTGGCGACCGCTTCGATACTCTGCGCCGTTGCATCGATATCGGACAGAACCGTTCCGGACACCTTGATACCTATCGGGCTTTTGATCCCGGTTGAGAGCATATCAATACGGTTACGGATTGGCGGCACCCAGAGGTTTGCCAGCCCCGGTAAACGGACGGTCCTGTCGAGTTCTTCAATAATCTTGTCAATCGTCATGCCTGGACGCCACTGATCCTCAGGTTTGAGCTGGATCGTGGTTTCAACCATTTCGAGCGGTGCGGAATCCGTGGCGGTCTCTGCTTTACCGGTCTTGCCAAATACAGAGGCCACTTCAGGAACGCTTTTGATTAACTTGTCCGTCGTCTGCAGGAGCGCTGCAGCTTCAGCCGGAGAGACACCCGGCAGGGTCGACGGCATATACAACAGGTCGCCCTCGTTAATCTTCGGCAGAAACTCACCGCCCACCTGGCTCAGCGGCCAGATAACGGTGAAAATGGACAAGGCCGCAACCAGCAGGGTTGTTTTTGGCCAGTGGAGAACCCGCAACAGCAATGGATGATACGCTTTGATCAGTACCCGGTTCAGGGGGTTACTGGTCTCTGCAGGAATTTTCCCCCGGATCCAGAATCCCATCAGAATCGGAATGACGATGATGGCCAGCGCGGCCGCGCCCGCCATGGAGTACGTTTTCGTGAATGCCAGCGGGCCAAACAGACGTCCTTCCTGACCTTCCAGGGTAAAGATAGGAATAAAGGACAGGGTGATGATCAGCAGGCTGATAAACAGTGCGGGTCCCACTTCAACGGAGGCATCGGTAATCACCTTCCAGCGGGTGGCGTTGTCAATCTGCTCACCCGGATGCTGATGATCCCACTCCTCAAGCCGCTTATGCGCATTCTCAATCATCACAATGGCGGCATCCACCATCGCACCGACGGCAATCGCTATCCCTCCCAGCGACATGATATTGGCGTTCAGTCCCTGGAAGTGCATGACGATAAAGGCGATACACAGACCAAGCGGCAGAGAGATAATCGCCACCAGGGCAGAACGTACGTGCCACAGGAACAGGGCACAGACGATGGCCACCACGATAAACTCTTCCAGAAGTTTGGAACTGAGGTTATCAATCGCCCGGTCGATGAGCTGGCTGCGATCGTAGGTGGTCACGATTTCAACGCCTTCCGGCAGGCTGGCCTTCAGCGTCTCAAGTTTATCCCTCACTGCCGTGATAACGTCGCGTGCATTTTTACCCGACCGCAGGATCACCACGCCGCCAGCGACTTCGCCCTGGCCGTTCAGCTCGGCAATACCACGCCGCATTTCAGGCCCGGTCTGCACGCGGGCAACATCCCGCAGATAAACCGGCACGCCGTTCTCGCCTGTTTTCAGGACGATGTTATTAAAATCATCAATGCTCTGAAGATAACCGCTGGCACGGACCATATACTCAGCTTCGGCCATTTCAACGGATGAGCCACCGGCCTCCTGGTTAGACGATTCAAGGGCCTGTTTCACTTCGGGCAGGCTGATACCATACTGAGACAATTTTACCGGATTGACCTGAATCTGGTACTGTTTCACCACGCCGCCAACCGAAGCGACCTCAGCCACGTTCGGGATGGTTTTCAGCTCAAATTTCAGGAACCAGTCCTGCAGAGAACGCAGTTCTGAAAGGTCGTGTTTTCCGCTGCGATCGACAAGGGCATATTCAAATATCCAGCCCACCCCCGTGGCGTCCGGACCGATTTCAGAACTCACACCGGCGGGCAGTTTTCCCTGTACCTGGTTCAGGTACTCCAGCACGCGGGAACGGGCCCAGTACAGATCGGTGCCGTCTTCAAAAATGACATACACATACGAATCACCGAACTGTGAAAAACCACGCACGGTTTTTGCGCCAGGCACGGACAGCATGGTGGTGGTAAGTGGATAGGTGACCTGGTTTTCTACAATCTGCGGGGCCTGGCCGGGATAGCTGGTTTTGATAATGACCTGCACATCTGACAGGTCAGGCAAGGCATCGACAGGCGTGTTAATAATCGTCCATGTGCCCCAGATGCTGAGAAACAGGGCCCCCATCATGACCAGGAAACGGTTGGCGACAGAGCGCCGGATAATCCATTCAATCATCGTCGTCTCCTCAGTGCCCTGAATGCATATTTACAGGCTGGTCAGACATTGCTGGCATACTGCTTTCTGTTTTTTCAGGGTGGCGCATACGTTCCAGTGCGCCCGTAATATTGGCTTCAGAGTCAATGAGGAACAGGCCACTGACCACCACGGTATCGCCTTCATTCAGGCCGGAGCCGATGCCGGACTGTTGCTGTGACTCATGCAGAACGTGGATCTGTTTCGGCACAAACTTGCCTTCATCATCAACAGTAATCACGCGCTGTTCTTTGCCGGTATCGATAACGGCCTGGCTTGGTATCAGCAGCATCTCCTGGCTTCTGGTATTCAGTTTCAGATAGGCATTCATGCCCGGCTTGAGAAACTCATCCTTATTAGAAACCTGGAGACGGACCTGAAGCGTACGGGTTGTCTGATCCACGCTGGGAAGAATATTCCATTTTTCGACATGGAATGTTTTATCCGGATAAGCCGGTACCGAAATTTCAAACTGCGACGTATCTTTCAGCAGATAGGCGATAGATTCTGGCACTGCAGCGCTGATCCAGACCGGGTCCATTCCCTGAATCTGAGCCACCACCTTATCTTTCGAAATATTCATGCCGGTGCGCAGGTCAAATGCAGTAATGACACCATCAATAGGTGCTTTAATGGTAAAACGGGTCTGAATGCTCCGGGTAGAACGCAGTCTCTGAATATCCTCTTCCGGCATACCTGCCAGGCGAAGCCGTTCCAGAACGCCTTTAATTTGCGTGGAAGTACCACCGGTGCTGGATAACAGAAGGAATTCACTCTGTGCTTCCACCCAGTCCGGAATGGTAATATCGATAAGTGGCGTCCCCTTCTTCACATGATCGCCAATCGTCATGGGGTAGACTTTTTCGACAAACCCGTCAGAACGCGCCTGCACAATAACAAACTGATACTCGTTATAGCTGACATTAGCCGGGATTGTCTGAGAATAATTCAGCATTCCTCGCGTGACTTTTTGCGTTTTTAATCCCAGATTCTGAACCTGGGTTGGGTCGATACGGATCCCGCCACTGCTTTTATCGCCACTGTCATCAGCATATTTTGGCACCAGGTCCATATCCATAAAGGGCGATTTTCCGGGTTTATCAAATTTGGTATCCGGTTTCATTGGGTCATACCAGAAAAGCACCTTTCGTTCCGGTGCCTTTTGTTCTGTTTTTTCTGTCTTTTGTGCTGAGTTTACATACTGCCAGGCAGTAACCGATATCAGCCCCCCTGCTATGAGGCTGCTGATAATTATTGCAGCATATTTTATCTTTAAAGAAGCCATACAATTTTCCGCTAAAAAATCAAAACACCTGGCATATGCGCCTGACGGTTAACTCACACATATACCTATGTGAATGTACAGGCGCACAGGATGTAATCGCTCCGGACAGCCAATCAGGACTGCGTCACGTTAATGCTTTTGAGTAAGGAGATATTGCCCTGCTGAATAAACGAGAAATCGACATGGTTGCCTGTTTTCAGGGCATTAATAGCATCGTCTGCATTAACAAAAGTAAAGCGCATGGTCATTGCAGGCCAGCCCACCGCTGGAATTGCTTCATGCGAAATGGTGATTTTCTTAGTATTCATATCAATGTCTTTAACGACACCGGTGCCCTTGATAACTTGCTGTACCGAAGCATCACTGGCAGTATTCATATCGCCATGCTGATGTGTTTCAGCATGAAGACCGGCAGAAAACATGACAGAGAAGGCACCAAATAAAACGGCTTTAAGTGAATTACGCATTTTAATTTCCTGATTAATTAAATAAATTTACTCTACCCAACCGCCACCCAGCGCGGTAAACAGATTAATTTCGTTAACCTGCCGGGAATAGGTAAGATCGAGAATGGTTTGCTGGGTAGCGAAGAGGGAACGTTCTGCATCCAGCACTTCGATGTAACTGACAGCACCACTTGCATACAATCCTCTGGCACGCTGGAGAGTTATCTGAAGTGAATCAAGATAACGCTGCTGTGACTCAAGTTGCTGGCTAAGGCTGTCGCGCAGCGCAAGCGTGTCGGAAACATCCTTAAAGGCTGACTGAATTTTTTGTTCGTAATTAACCACCGACTGTTGCTGGCGAATTTCAGCCAGCTTCAGATTGGCTTTATTCCTGCCAGCATTAAATATAGGAATTTCAATTTTAGGGATAAAATTCCACATTCCACTTCCTGACGTAAACAGGCTGGACAGCTCCGTACTGCTTGCGGAAAGACCACTGGTCAGGGTAATTGAGGGGAAAAAGGCCGCTCGCGCTGCGCCAATATTGGCATCAGCCGCTTTCAGCTGATATTCCGCTTCCATAATATCCGGTCGCTGCAGCAAAATTTGTGAAGACAGATTTGGTGGCAATTTTACTGGGGCTATCTCCCCGCCTTTCATCCCTTTTTCTGACGGAAGTGCGCGGTACGTTCCCAGCACCAGTTGCAGGGCATTGTTTGCCTGAGCCAGATCGCCTTCTCGTTTGGCTATTTCGGCGCGGGTACTTTCGATTTGTCCTCGCGCCTGTTCAAGTGCCAGAACGTTCGTACTCCCGGTCACGAGCTGCTGCTCAACGAAAGCATAGGACTGTTGATAATTTTTCAGCGTTTCCCGCGCAATACGAAGTTGTTCGTACGCCAGTTGCTGGCTGAAATAGCTTTGTGAAACGTTGGATACCAGCAGGATGTGTACGGCCCGACGGGCTTCTTCGCTGGCAAAGTAGTTCTGGCGATCAGCATCACTCATGTTCTTAAGTTTGCCGAAAAAATCGAGCTCATAGCTGAGCTCCAGTCTCGCGTCGTACTCCTGTGTGGTCGGCTTGTCACCTTTCAGACCACCGCTGTATGTTATCCCGGATGAGGCATTCAGCTGGGGATAACGATCTGCATCCGTGACGTTGAACTGGGCTCGGGCCTCTTCAACCTTCAGGGCAGCCATTCTCAAATCACGGTTATTAGTCAGAGCTTCACCGATCAACCGGGTAACCTGGGGATCGACAAAAAAGTTACGCCAGCCCGTATCCTGATAGCCATTTACCGCTGGCGTCAGGCTGTTATGGGACAGTGAAAACTGCTGGGGTACCGGTGCTGCGGGCCGCTGATATTCAGGCGCAAGCGACACGCAGCCTGCCAGGATGAATATCGTGCTAATGCTGAGTAATTTTAATTTGAACATAACGCTTCTCGTCCAGGCAGACCTGGTAAATGGTTCAAATGAAGTCCAGAGTATTGATAGGGGTACTTTACCTAACGCTCTCTGTTTGCCGGGTGACAGGATAATGACAATGTTGTCATTTTTGCTGTAATCCGTTGATAACGATCGTGGGCGCAATAGAATGACATTAGCAGCCAGCCGGGGAGCAAGATGAAAATATTGATCGTCGAAGACGAAATTAAAACAGGTGAATATCTCAGCAAAGGGCTTACAGAGGCAGGGTTCGTAGTGGATCACGCTGATAATGGTCTTACCGGATATCATCTCGCCATGACAGCCGAGTATGATTTAGTCATTCTGGATATCATGCTACCTGATGTGAACGGCTGGGATATCATCCGCATGCTGCGCACTGCCGGAAAGGGTATGCCGGTCTTACTGCTGACAGCCCTCGGCACGATCGAACATAGGGTCAAAGGACTGGAACTGGGTGCGGACGATTATCTGGTTAAACCCTTTGCGTTTGCCGAACTGCTCGCCCGGGTGAGAACCCTTCTGAGGCGGGGAAACACGATGATCACGGAAAGCCAGTTTAAGGTGGCTGACCTCTCGATTGATCTCGTATCCAGAAAAGTCAGTCGCGCCGGAAACCGCATTGTGCTCACCAGTAAAGAGTTCAGCCTGCTGGAATTCTTCATTCGCCATCAGGGAGAGGTTCTTCCCCGCTCCCTGATTGCCTCTCAGGTCTGGGACATGAATTTTGACAGCGACACTAATGCGATCGATGTCGCAGTAAAGCGACTCCGCGCTAAAATAGACAACGATTACGAGACAAAGCTGATCCAGACAGTCCGGGGCGTGGGCTACATGCTGGAGGTCCCGGATGCATAGCAAACCTTCCAGACGCCCTTTCTCACTCGCTCTGCGGCTGACCTTTTTTATCAGCCTGTCCACGATACTGGCTTTTATCGCATTCACCTGGTTTATGCTGCATTCTGTTGAAAATCATTTTGCCGAGCAGGATGTCAGCGATCTTCAACAAATCAGCACCACACTGAACCGTATACTGCAGTCCCCGGTGGATCCGGATGATAAAAAAATAAGCAAAATAAAGGAATCAATTGCCAGCTACCGCAACGTTGCCCTTTTGCTCCTCAATCCCAGGGGGGAAGTGCTCTTTAGCTCAGCTCAGGGGGCGGCACTACGCCCGGCAGTGAATTCAGCAGATTTTAGCGAGCACAGCCGCGCACGGGATGTCTTTCTCTGGACGGTGGAGGATCCTGCGGGACCGATGGATACCGGGTCCGAAATGAAGATGGAAACATACAGGATTATCGCCTCCTCTGGTCAGGCGATATTTCAGGGCAAACAGCAGAACTATGTCATGCTGACTGGCCTATCCATTAATTTCCATCTCCATTACCTCGATGCGCTGAAAAAGAACCTGATTGCGATTGCCGTCGTGATAAGCCTGTTGATTGTTCTGATCATTCGAATCGCTGTCCGTCAGGGGCACCTGCCCCTTCGTAATGTCAGCAATGCCATTAAAAACATCACCTCCGAGAATCTTGATGCGCGACTGGAACCGACACGCGTTCCCATTGAGCTGGAGCAACTGGTTATCTCGTTCAATCATATGATTGGAAAGATTGAGGATGTCTTTACCCGCCAGGCCAATTTCTCTGCCGATATCGCGCATGAGATCAGAACGCCCATCACCAATCTGGTGACGCAGACTGAAATCGCACTGAGTCAGGATCGAACACAGAGGGAACTTGAGGATGTCCTCTATTCCAGTCTTGAAGAGTATAACCGGATGACCAAAATGGTCAGCGATATGCTGTTCCTGGCACAGGCAGATAATAATCAGCTGATACCTGACAGGGTCATGTTTGACCTCAGAGCGGAAGTCATGAAAGTCTTCGAGTTTTTCGAAGCCTGGGCCGAAGAACGCAATATCACGCTCAAATTTAACGGGATGCCCTGCCTGGTTGAGGGAGATCCACAAATGTTCAGAAGGGCGATCAATAATCTGTTATCCAATGCCCTGCGTTATACCCCGGAGGGACAGGCAATCACCGTCTCAATAAGAGAGCAGGAGAGCTTTTTTGACCTTGTGATTGAAAATCCGGGGAAACCAATCCCTGAAGAGCATTTATCAAGGTTGTTTGACCGTTTTTATCGGGTGGATCCGTCCAGACAACGAAAAGGAGAAGGCAGCGGCATCGGCCTTGCGATTGTGAAGTCAATCGTGGAAGCACATCACGGAAGAGTGCAGGTGGAATCGGACGTACACTCAACGCGTTTTATCTTATCCGTGCCCAGACTGGAGAAAATGATTCCGGACACCCAGTGCTGGGAATAAAGATTTAAATGACAAAGATGTCATTAGCCTGTCATGCAGCAAACAGAAGCCATTCGATATAATTAGTGCAACTTATCAGGAAGGCTGGATTGCTTTATCAATATCCGGCGTCAGTGGACGCCAGGAAATGAATATCCAGTCCCCTCCCGGAGAAATAAACACTTCCGAACCTGTTTCAGTTATGGAACTGAAAACACCGGTTGTACTCCCCCGGACATCACTAATTAAGAAATGGAGAGTTATCATGAAAAATATCGTATTAGCATCCTTGCTGGGCTTTGGCTTAATTTCTTCGGCCTGGGCCACTGAAACCGTGAATATCCATGAGCGGGTCAACAATGCACAGGCACCTGCTCACCAGATGCAGTCTGCTGCGGCTCCTGTCGGGATCCAGGGGACTGCACCTCGTATGGCCGGTATGGACCAGCATGAACAGGCCATTATTGCTCATGAAACCATGACGAACGGGTCGGCGGATGCGCACCAGAAAATGGTGGAAAGTCATCAGAGGATGATGGGAAGTCAGACCGTTTCCCCTACCGGGCCGTCGAAGTCATTAGCGGCAATGAATGAGCATGAAAGAGCTGCAGTTGCCCATGAATTTATGAATAACGGTCAGTCTGGCCCACATCAGGCCATGGCCGAAGCGCATCGTCGCATGCTCAGTGCAGGCTGACGGCGAGGGAAGTATCTGTGCTGTCCTTATTTCCTTGATAGATTTTTCCGTAACCGGATATATGGCAACATCTTTGCCCCCTACAGGGGGCATTTTTATCAGATTCTGCTACAGTTAACGGGCATCAACGCTAAAAGGATATTTTTTATGAAAGCCAGAAACACTTTATTTGCAGTATTAATGTTATCCCTGCCAGCGATTTCAGCAGAACATTCAGAAATGAAAATGACTGATATGTCTACCTCGGCTTCGTCACAGGAATATATGGCTGGCATGAAAGACATGCATGACAAAATGATGGCTGCCGTAAATGAGTCCGATCCCGACAAGGCTTTTGCGAAAGGCATGGTAGCGCACCATGAAGGGGCAATAGCAATGGCTGAGACCGAGCTCAAATACGGAAAAGATCCGAAAATGAGAAAGCTCGCGCAGGACATCATTAAAGCTCAAAAAGGTGAAATTGAGCAGATGAATAAATGGCTTGATAGTCAAAAGTAAACATTGTAGAAATGTCACGACAAGCGTGATTTTACATCGTTCCTGGGCGCGGGAGTCGGTTAATCTTTATATAATTCAAACCCGATTAATTTCGGGTTTTTACTACTCTGTACTCCGGTCCTTTGTTGAGGACCGGAATATATGCACCTGAGATGCTTATTTAATACATTATCTCGTCATGGATACAATGTCGCTCAGGATCTCAACCAGCTCGCTTCTCTCCTGCGTTCCGTCATGATAGGTTGATCTTGAGATGATTCTTTCTGATGTCATCTGAGGCCAGAATTTATCTAGTACATTATCGGGTTTCATTCCCACAGCCCGGCCGATTATTTTTTTAGCGTCACAGGTGTCCGTAAACGTGACGGCTACACCAGTAATTTCCTCGATAAGATCCGGGCACAGATAGTTTTCTATCTCACGTTTGCGCGTAGCGAAAAATACCTTACCGGCCTCCTCTACTTCTTTTTTACGCTTCTGGATGGACAGAACCTGTGCAGGGTCTCCCCCAATATCGGAGTCCAGAAATACGCACCAGGGAAGCCCCAGATCTTTGGCCAGATTCAATGTAACCCAGTGTTTGACGCTACCACACCCTCCTATGAGGACTGGCACTATTTTCACGTCCTCCAGAGAGGCTGGCAGCGCACCTGACTGTTTTAATGAACTGGCCGCATGCCTCAGGAAAGTAACATCCGACTTTCCCTCTACCAGAACAATCCCCTGCGCCCTTTCCATACCGGTCTCTGGCAGCACCCCCAGGCTTTCAGTGGCTTCCTTCAGCACTGCGTCATCCGGCATTTTTACTACGGGTTCACCCGCCTCATTTCGGGTAACATAACGTACGCCTTCGACAGGGATTAATCCGGCCAGCGCCGGGACATGGGTGGTGACGATAATCTGACGGTGCGGCTGGCCTGCCAGTGCCAGTAACGCTTTCATCAGCATCATCTGATAGTTCGGATGCTGTGACGTTTCAGGCTCCTCTATGGCATAAATCACATTTCTGGGCGTCCCCGCGACATTCTTTTCAGCCTCAGCCCGAAAAAAATTCAACAGGATAAGCCTCCTTATCCCGCTGCCGCGCTTATTGATGGGGATGCCATTTTCCCCGTCCAGGGTGAAATTGAAGGTCCACTTGGGTTTCTCCTTAAATCGTGGAGTCAGTTCACTGGCGAGTTCGGGGGCCATTTCACGTAATTTATCCAGCGTTCTCTGTGCGACATCCAGGACGCTGTCCTGAATCTCATTTTCCAGCGCTGTAATTTTGTCCTGCAGCGCAGCCTGAGCGTCTTTTACGGCCTGCTGTAAGGGGTTTTTAGCTTCGGAATCCCCGTCGCTGCTTTCCCTGTCGGCTTTGAAAATCGCATACGTGGGCAGCAAATCGAGGATCTTACCCCATAATGATTTTGTGTCGGTTCCGAACTCTTTATCGACATCCAGCATAATTTCCGAACAGGTATAGGGGGCTGCGGCTTCCCTGATGGCCTGACGCCATAACGATGCAGTGCGTTTATCCGCCACATTTTTTTCAACTTCTTTTCCCACCGCCTTGAGCTCAGAAATTTTCATGCCCAGTAAATTTCTCAGGGGCTCCTCATCCGGGTGGATGCAGCGGATGCAGGTCTGCTCCGGTTTTCCTGAGGTCGTTGCTTTAAACGTTTTGACGATTTCAAAATTGCCGTCCTCATTCAGCAGATGTTCTGAGGCGAGCGTGGTCTGCACCCTGTCGTCGATCATGATAAAATCGGGCAGGTCATCAAATTCACAGGCTATTTCAAAACGGCCGTCCCCTTCTCTTAGGCTGAAACAGTTCATGTCATTCTTGTCAGCCTTCATTCCTTCTGTTTCAAAAAAAATAGCCAGCGCTTCCAGAAGCGTTGATTTCCCAAAGTCATTACGACCGACAATACCCGTCATGCTTTCATCAATAATGATTTCAGTAGAGTTTCTGTAGCCTCTGAAGTTTTTCAGTTTTAATTTTCTGAGCCGCATATGAAGTCCTGTGTGTAAGAAAGCGTTTTGCTGCAACCTGAATACAAAATATATTTTCAAATGCCTGCCAACAAGCAGGGATAACCGTTATTCAGAATATCTTAACGACATTTCGGGATTATGATCTGGTCGCGCTTTCAGAACTTTACTGCCCCTCAAAACACCGGAAACTAACTTGTGGTTGGTTACATGGCAAAGTTAAAACTCCAGAATCACGGGTAATGATTTCAATGCTTATTATATTTTTTGGAATTGACTCATGAGCTTTATAATTTAAATGATAATAATAACCATTCTTTTATGCGTAATATTTGCTACTGACACTGATGAATTTAAAAGAAGATAGATTTTCATTTACGGATTATTTCCTAAATTCATCGATAATGTGATCGACATAAAATTTTCACTGAAGAATGAAGAGATAATTTAAGGCCGAGCGAAATAGCTCAAAATGGTGTATTTAACATAACAGAAGAAATGAAAGGCTCTATCGCAACCTGATACTTCAGGCCGCTAAGGGGTTAATCTTGTTGAAGAAAAATTAGACCGGGAAGCGCCAGGCGTCACCATTTCTCCCGCCTGGCTGGAAGTGAAGAATAATTGTGCATAGCTCCGTATTCGGGCTTTGCATCTGACAATGGTTCCCTGGATGAAAGTACGATCTCCACTCCAAGGACGCTGAACACCCTAAACAAACGCTCAAAACCCGCACTTGCAGGGTTGGCCTCTAGTCGGGCATAAGTTTGCTGTGTTATACCCAAACGTTCAGAAACATCTTTTTGCGTCAGTCCATTGGCTTTGCGAAAGCCGATTAAAACAGGACGTAACTGATTCAAAGTCTTCAAAGCGTATTGAGTGTTCATAAGTGACCTTCCGTATCGACGAGTTAACAAGCATAACGCAGGGATTTACAGCATATAGGCTGTAATGCTCATTAACAGACTATAGGCTGTAATACGAATCCTGCCAAGATGCGGCATCTTTCAAATACAAGGCCGTATTGGGTAAGCAGTACACCGTTATATAGCACCCCTTGCCCCTTTGCTGGAGAGGGACCCACGTGATCGCAGGTCTTTTAGACGTTGTTGCTAACCGGCATCATACACAGGTGGTAACCCCCAGGGAAACTCTATGAGTGATAATTTATTCCTGCCCCAGTCAAAATATAAAACCTTATCTAACTAGCTTTCTTAGTATTTTATAAATGAAGTGAAATTAGCGAAGAAGTTTTACATTGTAAAGTGAGCAAAAATATTTACCATTCAACTGGCAAAATTTACAATCTGCAGCCCTTAGCCTGAGAAAATGCACATTAACAGAATAATCATCAAGTCCGATAGAGGCATAACTTACGTCCTCAAAAATATCAGAAATAAATGAGTTGAAATTACAAAAATTAACTTCACTTAACATCTTGAACACCGCAGAAATATATCTATCATGCATTATCTTGACTTCGATAACCTTAGATAAACTTGAATGCGACTTACATTTGAAGAGATCAAAGAGAAAGTAAATCAGCATATTTTTATTGTCCGAAATCCATTTTAAAATTTTATTACGTGCACATGGTAATATATACACTGGATTTTTGAAAGGGTTTGAAACGTCAACCACAAGGGAACAATAACCATGAGGATTTATTCCACTTATAATTAAGTCACTAAGTCCTTTCACTGCATTCAAATAGTTATCAAAACAAACCTCATATAAACTGGTACTATGAACTGCACATTTAGATTCAAACAACCATCTATGACGCAGATAACCAATGCCTTTAGAGTGTATATCTTCAACAATACATTTGTGACAGTAACGAATGTTTGAGATGTTTACCAATGGATATGAATTAGTTATGTGAAAATTTTTCCGACAGGCATCTTCAACAGCGTTAAAATACCCGTAAACACCAGAAGATAACGACACTATATTGGAAGTTAGTATATAACCATTTCTAGTGGCAAGAATGTCATATATATCCTGCAAGCTATGCAATTTGTACATATCAATCAGTTCGAAACGAGGAAAGGCATCGTACCTTAGTGCGCCATGCTTTGATATTATGTTCCTGCAATTGGATAAGTTATACATTATCTGTGAACGCAGAAGAAAACTGTGCCACAATTCATTTTCGTAAACCATATAACTCCCTCTTATTTAATTAGTTCCATTTTTCTGAGAAGTATCATTGTCATTGGTAGTTTATCTCTGTATTTCAAAAGCCAGCCATGCCCTCCCAGTAAAGCATCTAGACTTGTAAGTGACATCGAGTACTGCCCCTGAGATAAAACATCATTTATTAATGATGATGAGATAATATCTCTCTCGCTCCAGTCTACTCTTTTATTTTTATAGCATCGTATTGTTTTAGGAAGACAGGAATTAAGCCAGTCACATTCATGTTTATTTAGCCAATAGAAACTTGCATAACAACTTTCTTTGACTAACTTTCGTGTTATAGAAACGGATTGATTATGTATAAATCTTAATATTTTCTGCTTATGACGCCGTCTTAAAGAATCTTTTTTACATTTTTTACGCCATGAGCATAAACCGTAACAAGATGAAATTACAGAGGATACAGCTCCTTCCGATAATGAGTTTTTCTCAGCTATGGATGCCAGACTAAACCCCCTTACAGCCATAGACTTGATAAGCAATTCAGTGAATATATTAATTTTTGTGTTTCGCTTAAACGCCCTCAGGTATTTTTTATAAATAAGTGTTTTAATGTAACATCTGCTGCGACTAAATTCCTTCCCAAGGTTGCTAACACTAGTATTATTTTCAACTATATGAAAACTGTATTTCTTATGACTTTTAAAGATTTCTTTCTTTTTATTAGTACGACTTCCTGCATACGTTGGCCAGCAAGTATTTAACAAACAATAACAAAGCAAAAGATGCTTTGTGGGATGCTGACAACATTTGTCTTTGAGTATAGGCTCCCAGTAATGATAATCAGTTAGGGATGTTGGTATAAGTCCCGATGAACCCTCCCCAAATAACTGGCACTTAGCATAAACATGTGCGTAGAATACATTTTTCTTTAAATTTCCATCCAATGATAATAAATTCAACTTTTTAAGTACATCCATGTAATTGGGGTGTGTAATATCTTTTCTTCTGATTATATTTAGGGACTCATAACAAAACTTAGCAAAATCGAAGTCTATCTCATTGCTAAGTTGTTCTGTATACGAAACAGGAGGCATCAGTCCAATACGTATGTGCGGTGAAGAAGGGACATGGATGCTTTCAAGCGCTACCGGATGCCGATGGCAGGTTGTAACCCCATGAAGCTGATGCGCCAGATGCCAATAAGTAACACCATAATGAAAAGTATCTTCACGAGCGCAAACCGGGCAAAACTTCAATAGTGTGCGCTGCCCTAGTGAAAAATTACTAAGGCGGCACAATCGATTAAGCCTGGCAGGGGTCGTGTTGAAATCCATAATTTCATTACGACTGATTGGTAGTGCCCAGGCAAAAAGAGGGAGTAAAGTCTGTTCATGCCAGAGCTGATCTGCACTTTCGGATGTATGAAGAGAAATAGCCTTTAATCCTGAATTGAGAATTGGATGGACGTTCATATCAGGTTTGTTGAAAATGATCGTTAACAGAGAAGATGGGGACATACCGTACACGGTAGTTGTCCGACAAAACCGGCTGAACAAGGATTCATCAGGCAAAACAGGCAACATTCTCATTTCCCACACCTCTCTTTGACCGTTACGAACTGTTACCTCATTACAATTTATTAAGTGGATCTATATTTATAAGCCCGCAACGCTGAAGAGCATCGTAGGTATTTTTCTTTTCAGCTGTTCTGTTGATAACAAGATCGTGGTCAAGAGACAGTATTTTCTCGTCGAAATTGCGCAAAACCTCGTCTATTTTTCCTACGAATTCCTTGTGCTGTGGCCTGTCTATATCCCCAGGGATCAAAGACTTTAGGGACTTCTCTGCCATGATTTTAGCCGAAGCATCACCCTCATTAGATGCAGAGAGCCATTTAGCTTCCTCATCTTCAGTCGCGGCCCCCGGGAGTGGAGTATCCTTATATTCCTCCGTATGACTCACGAGTACCGGTACAGAGGCCGACAAGACTGCGCCAGTGATGATTTCATTGCCGCTACCGATAACCTTTAATTGTGCCCCCCGATAAATCATCTGAGCCAATCCAATATTGCCTTTAGATAAAATGAATAATTTTTCGTTTAACTCATCATTTAATGGAGTTTCAACATTTGTCCATTGTAATGGCCATAAATAATGAATAAACGATTGCCAGTCTTGTGAATCGTATCTAACATTCTTAATTTTCATGTAACCACCAGACTCTGCCCGCCTGGCAATTCTCATTTTCTTTGTCAGCGTCTCGTCAAAAGGATGATTTCCACAAAAAACCATAGATACCCCCATGGAATCTACAATTTCATGTAAAAAAACAATCAACTTACTCTCACCCCCGGTTCTTGAAAATTTAAGCCTCTGCATTTCATCAATAACAAGGATACCCAAAAATGATGATTTAATTCTTTGTGCAATCTGGCGAGCCAGAGCACCATTTCTAATCTCAGGTGTAGTTCGTTCAATACCAATTGCATCATCTAATTTTTGTAAAATCTCTTCACAAAGGTCTCTCACACTTGAATTGTATGGACAATTAATCTTTACCCATACAATTTGCTTACTGAAGCCGGGAAAAACTCCTTTATAGCTGCTGTGTTCTATAATCTGAGGGAAATGATCCATGACTTGCTCAATCATGGTAGTTTTTCCAGAACCACTCATTCCAACTATCGTAATAGTTTCAGCCTGGGATTTAAAATATCCACTTTCTGGCTCAATATCAGGACGCTCATTTCCATAGTAATGAAGATATTGAATTGTTCCGCTTTTTAAAGGATTACGAGCTGCATAGCTTTCCCTAAGTGCCCGTAAGATCATCTTATAAGCCTGGATAAGATTGGTTTGAGGGCAACGGAATTTCTTTATACGTTCGACATACTGCTCTCTAACATTCGCCGGGGCAGTCCAGCGGATTATTTCGTCAATTTCGGGGAAATAACTCATTTCCAGAAGTACTTCATCTTCCGTAAGCGCTTCAGGAAGTGCTTCAATTAAGGGATTGCCACGATACTCAGGTAACTCCTGTTCTTTATATATCGCTGAAACGCGCCGTATAAGATTCATTATTCTGCGTCCTCAGTCTTCTTCTTACCTTTTAACCATCTTTGTTTCTCCTCCCGGCCAGGCAAAAGCAGAACATTACTGGATGAAGGAAGTAGGGGTTCAGATCTTCCATTAGCAACATGAGTTCGCCCTAATGAATCAAGTTCATTTTTCCTGTTCTTTTTAATATCTTTACCATGTACCCGGCGAGATTCGTATATTTCATTTAATCTTTCGTTACCTTTCCTGTTAAATTCATCTTTATTATTGATATTGCTGAGCGAATCCAGAGTAAATAAATTAATTTTTTTTTGAGTATCTACCCAATCAGCCATTACATCTGTATCAAGATGAGCTTTCCCTTTAAATACATCTCTTTTCTTAAGTAGGTAATGTTTTTTGAAAATGCTATTTTTGTCAAATCTTACATATATATAATCTACGCAATTGTCATCTATTCTTGCTTCACAAGTGGTTCTTCCAAATACTCTGACACCTGATGCAATTTCAGGATCACATTCATAAAAAAGATTATTGTACTGAATCCCACCGGCGGTAATGTTAGCGTTCACAGGGATTAACAATCGTGCGATCACTTCGTCGGCCCCAACTGCTCTTGCGCTGAATCTCCCGTGCTTTAAGCTTATCATCCAACTATTTTTTGGTGATATTACGAGATCATTTTCAATCAGTAAGGGATTGATATAAGCCAGTTCCTCATACGTTCTCTGATTATGTGCAAGTATCTCCCGAATCAGTAAAGACGTGACCTCCTGAATCGTTAAACAAGCCCTGGATTGCGGTGTTGGCTCTCCTTTAACAATCTTTCCCCTTCGTGTTGTTCCAATAAGCCTATGAATAACCTCATCATTCAGAATGCCGAAACAGCGTTCAACAATGCTTTTTCTGTCGCCTCTACCGACTGGCGCAAACTCAAGTTTTGTCAGGGGGGTCATCTCTTCCTGAGGTTTAAGACCAATCATCTCCCCGTTGTCACACATCAATGTTAATGGAATGTGAGAACAAGGCCAATCATCATCAGTAATAGAGATTCCAAATAATCTACAATATTCTTTTTTTGGCATAAAGCAATTTGCTAACGCTTGTCGGGCGGCTCGCCATGAAGCATGGTATAAAGAAACATGAAGGCCAACAATCATTCTTGTTGCACGATCCACCACTGTATAAATAGTAGGACGCCCAATGACTTTTCGTCTGTTTAAACTCGAAATAAGATGTACATCAGCGACAGTTGAGTCTATTTCGAAAACATCACCCGGCAAAACAGTTGTATTAGCCACACTACCTAAAAGCGCCCGCATTTTGAGGTCTATTTCTTTTTTCGTGTTCTTCTTATTTATCGAGAAATCTTTAGTGAAGAGTTTTTTATTCCAGTATGAAAATTGTTTTAAAGAAGGAACATATGGAGCTCTATTTTCTAGGTTTGCTGTTTTAATTTCATCCCTAAAATACAAATCAATATGTCTCTCTAATGTTTTCTTTATCGTATCTCCGTTAACTTTATAATGATACGTAATGAGAGATTTTCTAATATTATTTATATCTCTTTCATTAAGAATGAAAACACGTGATCGTTCATTAGGTAATGCTCTGTTTTTTTTGGAATTCCCAAGTTTAATTTCATGTTTGATTCTACTTTTCCCAGCGGCGCCACAGTTCGAGAATGCGGGTAGCAATGCATAAATATCCTGCCCATGTCGCCAATACAACGCCAGAAGCGTTCTGATAGTATATTGTGATATTTTTTTATTTCTTGAGTAATCCATTAAAAGGTGCGACTTTTTATGTAATGCATAGTCGAACAGAAACATTCTGTCATCTACAAGATCTTTAATGATATTGTAATTTTCATCTCGCCTTCCTCTGTCTTTATCTGTTAATTCTTTCTCATCTACTAACATATATGAAGGATATATATAATCTTTACAAGTTATGCTATTTGATTCAATATAATATTTAAACATTGAAAATGAGAAAGGGATTGGCTTACCCGTTCTTTCTGATTTTATTTTAAACAAAATTAACAAATCGACCTTTCTGTCAAAATCCAAAACACGGTAAAGTCCCTCTGCAAGCAAATCAGTGCCTTGAGAGAGCCAGACTGAATTCCTAATAATATCCATTTGCGTTCAGTCCTATATAGTGGTCATTGGAAATTATCTTTATCAGACCGGTTTCGAGTATTGGATATGATAAATCAACATTTATCATTTTTAATCCAATCATTGCCTGCAATAACATCATCGCTTCTTGTGCATCTACCCCAAAGATTGATGAAATCATTGCACGTAGTCCTACTATGGGATAAACATCTGGTTTAAGCTTCCATAGGATTTTATCAAGAGGATATTTATCATAAAATTCAGAACCATCTCTTAATACAGAAGTAGCCCAGCAAATGTTTTTACCGACGACGTTATTGAGTTCCGAGCCAACATAAATTTGAAACTCAACATCAATCAACTGCCAAAACATCCTCTCTATTTCAAGTTTTTGGGCTTCGCGTTCAGGTATGCTCTCGTTATGTTTTACTGCTATAGCTTTGTATCGAAGTCCGCCTTCAGGAGTTCTCAAGGTCAGTAAAAAATCGGTTGTCATAACATTCAGAACTTCGACAGGTACTCCTCTTACTCCCCTCACCATAGGATGTTGAAAATGTAGATGATTTGCTATTTGTTGGGTAAGCCGGAGAGGAAAGAGTGGGAATTGTTCCCGGATATCAATCACCGAGTCATTAAACTCAGCCAGATAGAAAAAGTTACTTTCGACAGAAGAAAGGAGATGATGGTTTCGAAACGTCTTAAGGCCAAAGACTATCGAACGGTTTCCACGGGATTTAACGTCCTGAGCTCTAAGCCAGGGCTGATAACTTTGGCCATAGCCCACTCCTATGCCGTCACCTAGCGCATTTTCATAATCCAAATAGGATTTGAGACGCCTACCCCTAGCCATGATCGTACCCTAAAAACGACATTGATACGTACCTATATGTGCATTTTATAGTCTCCAACCCTATAACCACACATTCAGTAAGTATACAACATTAGCGTCGTTTTTTGAGAATGGTTACAACTTTAGTGCTTTGTGTACAACTTTATTGTCCTCGGACAGGACCCTCTAAAACCAATAGAATTTACGTAGAAACGCGTTTAGTAAAGGCTTTACTAATTACTTATGACTAACATATTAGCACTTTCAGATCTGTCAGCAATAACCCCGGGCGGCGAAATAATGAGAAGAGTTCTTCCGGTGAGCCTTTTCTTTCTATCTGATTGATTTTTAAAACTTTTAAATGTCAGCTTTATGTAAACCTGTGGGAGTTACTCCTAATTAAATCCCATAGTATGAAAATTAGGCATTTGCAAACCTTAATGACGTGACGTTGTCACGTAAATCAATGGAATTTAGTCTCTAGTAAAGAGTTAACTAGTGACTAACTGCCTGATCGGTGTGCTTGAACGGTGCACTTCAGGCCGGATATAAAAATTGATGAGAGATATACAGAAAATGATGGACCGGCTTAATAAGCCAGCCTTTCTTGGGATGATTGATGATGTTGAACACGCTATAAAGCGAAAATGCCCCTTTTTAACCTATAGGTTGGGCACTATGAGTAAGATACAATCAAATCGCCAGTCAGATGGCTAATTTCATTTTGACCAAAGCGGGCTATTTCAAGCGTTATCGCTGAGACGAGGCTTCAATGACAAGTACACTTGACCCATCACACAAGCAAATTGAAATGTGGCGCAGAGCTACCGGTTCCGAAGGTGGACTCAACGAATACCGCAACTGGGTTCTGGAAAATAGTATGAGATTTACAGCATACGGTATCCATACCGTTATCGTCGAAGGTGAGGCGAAGCATATAACAGCGCTTGATGATGTTACCCTCTGTAACGAGTGGGCGAAGCTTAAAAGAGAAAACAATAGGCTTTACGCAGCAAATGAAAAAATTTGCTCTGGCTGGCGTGGTTTTGTGTTGCGTTTGTTAGGAATAACACTGTCATGCAGAAAACCGGTCATCTTACTGGGGGCAGACGCGAAGAATCAAAATGATGCCGTGAAAGGGGCTGATTTGTAATTTTCAGGCGAGCCCACCGTTCTTAGAAAGCTGTTCTAGAGAGCATGAAAAACCTCGGGGCAGCCATCGAATGATGCCATCTACAGGGGTTAAAATAACCACCATCATTTCATAACAATACCTGCTGACTATGAAGATCTACGTCATCAAAATAGCAGTTCATGGAGTCAGTCCGATGGTCTGGCGTCGGCTGAGAATTGCTGCCGACACGTCACTGGCCGCGCTTCACTTCATTTTCCAGATAGTGCAGGGCTGGGGGGACGACCATCTCCATCAATTTCACATTTATGGCAAAGATTACGGTATCTCCTACGAAGGAGGCATCGGTTTTGTCGATAATCCGTTCCGGGTCGTGATTGATGATTTTGCTTTTGATGCTGGCGATCGCTTTACCTATGAATACAATTTCTTTGAGCACTGGCTTCATGACATTCGTGTTGAGGCCATTTATGAAAACTCTACGCTGAAAGCGCCGTTTTGTATAAGCGGCCATGGTATGCCCGGAGCCACAGCTGCGGATGAGTTCGATAAAACCCTGGCGTTTCTTGAAGCTATCGTTAATGCGGATGATGAAACAACGGTCGGCGAGATCCGCCCTTTTGCTGACGACCTGGATGCTGTCAGGTTCAACCGCCACAAAATCAACCGGCAACTGAGCAGGCTCGACCTTGCATCTCCGGTACTGGAGCCTGAAGTTATCTGGCTGGGCCGTCGTCGCTGACTGATGTCTATAAAGGTATACGTTTTCAGCATGCCTCTCAGATCCCCGAAAAAATGTCTATAAACCTCCCTAAATCAGTGTTTATGGATTATTCTTTAAATCTCTATGATGTTTAAAGACCTTCCGGAGGTTTTGCGTGCAATATGCCTACATCAGGGTAAGCTCGGCCGATCAGAATACGGCCCGTCAGGAAGAGGCATTGTCAAAGGCGGGTTTTCAGCCTGATAAAATTTGTGTTGAGCATGCCAGCGCGAAGGACACAAACCGCCCGGGGTTACAGGAACTCCTGGGGCAATTACGCCCTGGTGATACGCTTCTGGTTCATTCCATCGATCGCCTTTGCCGGAATATGTCGGATATGTGCGCTGTCACCACCCGGCTTCGTGACCAGGGCGTTACCCTTATTTTTCTGAAAGAGCAGCTGACGTTCAGCGCCGGCACAAACAATCCGATGCAGGAACTGCAGCTGCACATGATGTCGGCATTCAGCCAGTTTGAACGAGCCTTACTGAAGGAAAGGCAGGCCGACGGCATCGCCGCGAAAAAAGCACGGGGTGAAAAAACAGGGCGCCCCGGCGCCGATATCAAAAAGATCCAGGAAATTGACGCACTCAGAAGCAGAGGGGTCAGGCTCAGGATCGCCTGCGACCATGCGGGCCTTGGCGTTTCCACATATTATAAGCTTCGTCACCAGATGAACAACCAGTAGCCGGGAGATAGTCATCCACCACAGCAGGAGGCAATGATGCAACTGACGCTCCAGATAGTCATCACCGATGAATCAGGCTCCAGTCGAACGGAGGAACTGATGACAATCCAGAAATCAGGGGAGACCCGGAACGACATCGGATTATCGGTGTCAGAATCCAAGCTGTTGCTGAATACGGTCCAGCAGTCGGTGGTCCAGCTGCAGGCAGACGAATATACTCAACACCATATCCGGTGCCCTCACTGCCTTGCTGCGCGCAGAATCAAAGGCAAACAGAAAATACGGTACCGGACGCTGTTTGGCGTTATTCCGGTATCCGGGCTTCGGGTGTACCGGTGCCGTTGTGAAGAGAGTGATACAAAGACAGTCAGTTTGCTCAGCGACTGGGCCGGCGATTATTCTCACCCGGCACTGAAATATATTGAAACCCGCTGGGCCTCGATGATCTCCTATGAAATGACGACTCGTCTGCTGAAAGATATTCTGCCGGTGGGCCACAGCCTGAATGCCTCAACGGTGAGGAATCATTTATGCCAGGTGGCGCAGCGTCTTGACGCTGAGGCTGAAGCTCATTCAGGTTTTCTTTCCGGCTGCCCCCGCGACTGGGGGAACCTGCCCAGGCCAGGAAAACCGCTTGTGGTGGGTATAGATGGTGGTTATGTTCGCGATCGGGATGACAAAAAGCGTAATTTTGAAATTATTGCCGGGAAGTCTTTTTCCGTTGGTGCGCCTGCTGACACCCGCCGCTTCGGTTTTGTTCAGAAGGATGACTGTCATCCGGAACGCAGGCTCATGACCCACCTTTCAGCGCAGGGAATGCAGGCCAACCAGCAGATATTTTTTCTGTCCGACGGCGCGGATAATCTCAGGGACCTCCAGTTCGGTATGTACCCTGAGTCAACGCATGTGCTGGACTGGTTTCATATCACCATGAGGCTGACGGTGCTCATGCAATATGCCCGGGGACTGCTGGTATCAGATCCAGAGGCGGGGAGTAAAGTTCTGGCACTGCTGGAAAGCATTAAACGATATCTCTGGCATGGCAATGTTGTCGCTGCGCTGGAACATATTGATAATTGCGTTATGTATTGCGATGACCCTGAACTCAGCTATCCTAGCCTGAAATCCCTGCAAAAACATCTGGATGAAATGTATACCTACATCCGGAATAATAAGATGATGATCCCAAACTACGGCGAAATGCGTCGGTACGGAGAGCCGGTATCAACCGCGTTTGTGGAATCCACGATCAATGAAGTGATCGCCAGACGAATGGCCAAAAAGCAGCAGATGCAGTGGAGCAGAAAAGGGGCTCATTATTTGTTACAGACCCGGACCGCCGTTTTGAATAACGAACTGCAGGATAAATTTGTCTGCTGGTATCCGGGTTTTCAAAGTGACGGGAAGGGACCAGCGATGGCAGCATAGCTCACGCTGCCCCAATATTTTTTATGCTCTCCTAGTTGTTTGCGGTCTTGCGTGGCAGGGAGCAGGCATCTTTAACTTGCCTTTCACAGTGATGCTATGGACTATCATTAGATTAATTATCGTGGTATCGCTTGTATTTATTACTGGAAAATTCGGTCTATCAAGAGAGTTTACTTTCCCCGCAGCAGCAGTAGGTTTAGCTTTTAGTTTATTCCCTGTCCTTGATCATATTGCGTTAGGTTATTCTGCTAAAAATTTCTATGAAACCACTAATTTTATGGGGCAAACGGTTCGGGAATTTGGTGCCAGTAAAATTACGGTCTGGTGGGGTTCGATTTATGCCAAAATAGCCTATGCTAGCCTTGCAGGTTTAATTGGATATGGTGTTAAGGTCGCCACTGATGATTAAAAAAGAAAAACCAACTTGAAGTTGGTTTTTTTGGCACTGTTGCAAATAGAGATTTGAGTCGATGATGTTCCCTTTAAAAAGTACTTAGAGACCGAAAACCCTGTTGATTAGACACACTTCACCCTGAGGCTGACCATAATAAAATGACGATGCTTGTCCTTTACGTAGTGCACGCATGACTTCAATACCTTTAATTGTGGCATAAGCCGTCTTCATAGATTTGAATCCTAATGTGGCCCTGATGATCCGCTTTAGCTTGCCATGATCACATTCAATCACGTTATTTTTATACTTAATCTGCCTGTGCTCAAGGTCTGGTGGACATTTACCTTCCCGTTTTAACCGTGATAAAGCACGTCCATATGTGGGTGCTTTATCCGTGTTGATCACTTGTGGAATTTGCCACTTCTTCACATTATTTAAAATTTTTCCAAGAAAACAATATGCTGATTTGGTATTACGTCTAGAAGAAAGATAAAAATCAATGGTATCGCCACGTTGATCGACTGCACGATACAGATAAGACCATCGTCCATTCACTTTTACATAGGTTTCATCAATATGCCACGAGCTCAGATCTGTAGGATTACGCCAATACCAGCGTAAACGTTTTTCTATTTCAGGAGCATAACGTTGAACCCAACGGTAAATAGTCGTGTGATCAACATTCACACCCCGTTCGGCCAGCATTTCCTGCAGTTCACGATAGCTAATGCCATATTTACAATACCAGCGCACAGCCCAAAGAATGATTTCGCCCTGAAAATGCCGACCATGGAAAGGATTCATATGCTGCACCTTTAGCTAAAACAGTCTTCAGCTTACCATTCGTGGTTATTTGCAACAGTGCCGCTGACGCACACCATCGCCCACCGGGTGGGTCGCTATCTGGAACGGCAAGGCCTGCTGGAACGGGATGTCGAAAACAGCTATCTGGCCTCGGATGCGGTGGATGACGACCCGATGACACCCCTGCTGGGGCACTCGATCACTTACCGTATCGCTGTCGGTTCACAGGCGGGGCGAAAGGTGTTCACTTTGCAAACTCTGCCGACCAGTGGTGATCCGTTCGGTGACGGGATTGGCAAGGTAGCCGGGTCCAGCCTGCACGCCGGCGTGGCGGCCAGGGCCGATGAACGCAAGAAGCTCGAACGGCTGTGCCGGTACATCAGCCGCCCGGCGGTATCCGAGAAGCGGCTGTCGTTAACACGAGGCGGCAACGTGCGCTACCAGCTCAAGACGCCGTACCGGGACGGCACCACGCACGTCATTTTCGAACCATTGGATTTCATTGCAAGGCTGGCCGCCCTGGTACCGAAGCCCAGAGTCAACCTAACCCGCTTCCACGGGGTGTTCGCACCCAACAGTCGGCACCGGGCGTTGGTCACGCCGGCAAAACGGGGCAGGGGCAACAAGGTCAGGGTGGCTGATGAACCGGCAACACCAGCACAACGGCGAGCGTCGATGACATGGGCGCAACGGCTCAAGCGTGTTTTCAATATCGACATCGAGACCTGCAGCGGCTGCGGCGGCGCCATGAAAGTCATCGCCTGCATTGAAGACCCTATAGTGATCAAGCAGATCCTTGATCACCTGAAGCACAAAGCCGAAACCAGCGGGACCAGGGCGTTACCCGAAAGCCGGGCGCCACCGGCTGAGCTGCTCCTGGGTCTGTTTGACTGACGAGCCTGAAGGCCAACGATACCAATCAAAATGCTGCGTTCACAGCGCCGCGGCAGGGATCCGCCGTGCTGGTTGTCGGAAAAGGAGCCGCTAGTGGGAAAGAGGAGGGTAAATTTTCAGCGTTGCTGGCTCCCCGTCAGCCGGATTGGGTTGCATCGCAGGGGTGTCGAAAGAGTCAACTGCGGTCCAAAGCTGTTGGACTTGGGTGAAAAGGGCGTTTATTCTTCCTATACGTGCCGCGTTCCAGGCGGCGACTATGAGGGCTATGTCGATGCCCATGTGCGCCGGCTGGAGGCGCTACGCCGGGCCGGTATCGTCGAGCGGATCGACGCCGACCAATGGCGCATCCCCGATGATCTGGTCAGCCGTGCCGCCGCCCATGACGCCGGCCGAGACAGTCAGGCCAGCGTTCGCGTCCTTTCCCCGGTCGATCTGAACAAACAGATCGGATCGGACGGCGCGACCTGGCTGGACCGGCGGCTGATCCACGGCGAGACGGCCGACCTTGCGCCAACCGGCTTCGGGCAACAAGTCCGCGAAGCCATGGACCAGCGCCGCGAGCACCATATCGAACAGGGCGACGCCACCCGCAGCCGGGACAGCCGCGTCTTCTACCGGCGCAACCTTCTCGCCATCCTGCGGGAGCGCGAGGTAGCCGGCGTCGGATCGGATATGGCTTTGAGTAAGGGCCTGCCGTTCCGCGCCGCCACGGACGGCGAGAGCGTCAGCGGCAAGTTTACCGGAACCGTGCATCTATCGAGCGGCAAGTTCGCCGTGGTCGAGAAATCCCATGAGTTCACCCTTGTCCCGTGGCGGCCGATCATCGACCGCCAACTCGGCCGCGAGGTTATGGGCATCGTGCAGGGCGGGTCGGTGTCGTGGCAGTTAGGGCGGCAGAGGGGGCTGGAACGCTGAGTGCGCCCATGCCGCATTGCGAAGCAAAAGATAATCGGATAAAATGTAGCAATTCATATTCGTAAGCGTGGAGTAATCAGATGGGAAATTCCAAGTCAGCAGACAAGTAAGCCGCAACAACCAGTATTGTTGTTGCGGCGCTCTGTAAGGCTAGTCTCATCTGATTGCTGACGAGCAGACGTCGCCCGGTATTCCTTAATCGAGGGTTGATTCGTCATGACCACCACACGCCCCGCGTGGGCCTATACGCTGCCGGCAGCACTGCTGCTGATGGCTCCTTTCGACATCCTCGCTTCACTGGCGATGGATATTTATCTCCCTGTCGTTCCAGCGATGCCCGGCATCCTGAACACGACGCCCGCTATGATCCAACTCACGTTGAGCCTCTATATGGTGATGCTCGGCGTGGGCCAGGTGATTTTTGGTCCGCTCTCAGACAGAATCGGGCGACGGCCAATTCTACTTGCGGGCGCAACGGCTTTCGTCATTGCGTCTCTGGGAGCAGCTTGGTCTTCAACTGCACCGGCCTTTGTCGCTTTCCGTCTACTTCAAGCAGTGGGCGCGTCGGCCATGCTGGTGGCGACGTTCGCGACGGTTCGCGACGTTTATGCCAACCGTCCTGAGGGTGTCGTCATCTACGGCCTTTTCAGTTCGATGCTGGCGTTCGTGCCTGCGCTCGGCCCTATCGCCGGAGTATTGATCGGCGAGTTCTTGGGATGGCAGGCGATATTCATTACTTTGGCTATACTGGCGATGCTCGCACTCCTAAATGCGGGTTTCAGGTGGCACGAAACCCGCCCTCTGGATCAAGTCAAGACGCGCCGATCTGTCTTGCCGATCTTCGCGAGTCCGGCTTTTTGGGTTTACACTGTCGGCTTTAGCGCCGGTATGGGCACCTACTTCGTCTTCTTCTCGACGGCTCCCCGTGTGCTCATAGGCCAAGCGGAATATTCCGAGATCGGATTCAGCTTTGCCTTCGCCACTGTCGCGCTTGTAATGATCGTGACAACCCGTTTCGCGAAGTCCTTTGTCGCCAGATGGGGCATCGCAGGATGCGTGGCGCGTGGGATGGCGTTGCTTGTTTGCGGAGCGGTCCTGTTGGGGATCGGCGAACTTTACGGCTCGCCGTCATTCCTCACCTTCATCCTACCGATGTGGGTTGTCGCGGTCGGTATTGTCTTCACGGTGTCCGTTACCGCGAACGGCGCTTTGGCAGAGTTCGACGACATCGCGGGATCAGCGGTCGCGTTCTACTTCTGCGTTCAAAGCCTGATAGTCAGCATTGTCGGGACATTGGCGGTGGCACTTTTAAACGGTGACACAGCGTGGCCCGTGATCTGTTACGCCACGGCGATGGCGGTACTGGTTTCGTTGGGGCTGGTGCTCCTTCGGCTCCGTGGGGCTGCCACCGAGAAGTCGCCAGTCGTCTAACCGACGACTGGTAGCAGGCCCGCTCCGATGCGGCGCACTAACCATCGAAACCTCGTGAATGTCGGTATCCTGTCTGGCAGGATACCGCTCATTTCCCTTGTTCAGTTCATCGCCGTCGCCGAGCATCTGAATTTTCGGCATGCGGCCAAGGCACTTGGTATCAGCCAGTCGAGCGTCAGCGCGCGTGTGAAAGCGCTGGAGGATAACCTTGGTGTCCTGCTATTTGAGCGCCATGCGCGGGGCGTTCGGCTAACAGACGCAGGCAGGCACTTCATGGAGCGTGTCACGGCGGGTGTCGATCAACTCGATCACGCAGTGAAGACCGCGGAGTGACGGGCACTGGCTGGCAATGTCTAGCAACGGCAGGCATTTCGGCTGAGGGTAAAAGAACTTTCCGCTAAGCGATAGACTGTATGTAAACACAGTATTGCAAGGACGCGGAACATGCCTCATGTGGCGGCCAGGACGGCCAGCCGGGATCGGGATACTGGTCGTTACCAGAGCCACCGACCCGAGCAAACCCTTCTCTATCAGATCGTTGACGAGTATTACCCGGCATTCGCTGCGCTTATGGCAGAGCAGGGAAAGGAATTGCCGGGCTATGTGCAACGGGAATTTGAAGAATTTCTCCAATGCGGGCGGCTGGAGCATGGCTTTCTACGGGTTCGCTGCGAGTCTTGCCACGCCGAGCACCTGGTCGCTTTCAGCTGTAAGCGTCGCGGTTTCTGCCCGAGCTGTGGGGCGCGGCGGATGGCCGAAAGTGCCGCCTTGCTGGTTGATGAAGTACTGCCTGAACAACCCATGCGTCAGTGGGTGTTGAGCTTCCCGTTTCAGCTGCGTTTCCTGTTTGCCAGCCGGCCCGAGATCATGGGGTGGGTGCTGGGCATCGTTTACCGCGTCATTGCCACGCACCTGGTCAAGAAAGCGGGCCATACCCACCAAGTGGCCAAGACGGGCGCGGTCACCCTGATCCAGCGTTTTGGATCGGCGCTCAATCTGAATGTTCACTTCCACATGCTGTTTCTCGACGGTGTGTATGTCGAGCAATCCCACGGCTCAGCGCGTTTCCGCTGGGTCAAGGCGCCGACCAGCCCAGAGCTCACCCAGCTGACGCACACCATCGCCCACCGGGTGGGTCGCTATCTGGAACGGCAAGGCCTGCTGGAACGGGATGTCGAAAACAGCTATCTGGCCTCGGATGCGGTGGATGACGACCCGATGACACCCCTGCTGGGGCACTCGATCACTTACCGTATCGCTGTCGGTTCACAGGCGGGGCGAAAGGTGTTCACTTTGCAAACTCTGCCGACCAGTGGTGATCCGTTCGGTGACGGGATTGGCAAGGTAGCCGGGTCCAGCCTGCACGCCGGCGTGGCGGCCAGGGCCGATGAACGCAAGAAGCTCGAACGGCTGTGCCGGTACATCAGCCGCCCGGCGGTATCCGAGAAGCGGCTGTCGTTAACACGAGGCGGCAACGTGCGCTACCAGCTCAAGACGCCGTACCGGGACGGCACCACGCACGTCATTTTCGAACCATTGGATTTCATTGCAAGGCTGGCCGCCCTGGTACCGAAGCCCAGAGTCAACCTAACCCGCTTCCACGGGGTGTTCGCACCCAACAGTCGGCACCGGGCGTTGGTCACGCCGGCAAAACGGGGCAGGGGCAACAAGGTCAGGGTGGCTGATGAACCGGCAACACCAGCACAACGGCGAGCGTCGATGACATGGGCGCAACGGCTCAAGCGTGTTTTCAATATCGACATCGAGACCTGCAGCGGCTGCGGCGGCGCCATGAAAGTCATCGCCTGCATTGAAGACCCTATAGTGATCAAGCAGATCCTTGATCACCTGAAGCACAAAGCCGAAACCAGCGGGACCAGGGCGTTACCCGAAAGCCGGGCGCCACCGGCTGAGCTGCTCCTGGGTCTGTTTGACTGACGAGCCTGAAGGCCAACGATACCAATCAAAATGCTGCGTTCACAGCGCCGCGGCAGGGATCCGCCGTGCTGGTTGTCGGAAAAGGAGCCGCTAGTGGGAAAGAGGAGGGTAAATTTTCAGCGTTGCTGGCTCCCCGTCAGCCGGATTGGGTTGCATCGCAGGGGTGTCGAAAGAGTCAACTGCGGTCCAAAGCTGTTGGACTTGGGTGAAAAGGGCGTTTATTCTTCCTATACGTTGTCGGCAGCGGGCCAAAAAGGAATACGTCCATGCCCATCGAGGTGAAACCGGCTGTGAGCGCGGGTTCAAGCATATAGCCCGACAGGCGCGTATCCTTGCCGATCACGACACGATGGCGGTGGTCACCGCGACGAAAGACACGGCCAGCCGCCATGCCGACGCGCAAGGCGGTTTCCGCCGTCATCGCGCCTTCGTTGGCTTTGCCACGAATACCGTCTGTGCCGAAATATTTGCGCACCATAAGGTCGATTATCCTGTCGTCGGGTCGCCCTCAAAGGGGACATGCCTGCTGAACCGCGAATATAGAGAAATATCCCGAATGTGCAGTTAACGAATTCTTGCGGTTTCTTTCAGCGCCGCCAATACCGCCAGCCCGTCGCGCAAGGGGCGCGGCTCGTGTGTGCGGATGAAGTCAGCTCCACCTGCGGCGGCGGCAAGCTCTGCAGCGAGTGTCGCGGCCCCGACATCCCCCGGACCACGGCCTGTGAGCGCGCGCAGAAAGGATTTGCGCGAAACAGACAGAAGCACCGGCAAATCGAAGCGCAGCCGCAATTCATCGAACCGCGCCAGCACCGAGAGCGAGGTTTCGGGAGCAGCCCCCAGAAAAAACCCCATGCCGGGATCAAGGACAAGGCGGTTGCGTTTGATACCGGCACCCGTCAGCGCCGCGATGCGCGCGTCAAAGAACGCCGCAATGTGATCCATGATGTCGCCAGCGGGTGCCTCGCGCCGATCTGCCTGCCCGTCTTGCACCGAATGCATAACGACGAGTTTGGCAGATGATTTCGCCAATTGCGGATAGAACGCAGCGTCTGGAAAACCGCGAATATCATTGAGATAGGCCACACCACGCGACAAGGCATAGGCTTGCGTCGCGGGTTGATAACTGTCGAGCGAGACGGGAATGCCATCTGCCTTGAGCGCGTCCAGCACCGGCGCGATACGCGCGATTTCTGTGTCGGACGAAACAGGCGCGGCGTCGGGATTGCTGGATGCCGGACCGAGGTCGATCACATCTGCCCCCTCGGCCATCAGCTTACGCGCCTGCGCAATGGCTGCGTCTGGCGCCAGATACCGGCCTCCATCGGAGAAACTGTCCGAGGTTATGTTGACGATGCCGAAAATGATGAGCGATTTATTCATGGGGGCTTCTATAATAATCTCTGTACACGACAAAAATAGATAACTCATTGAAATAATGTCACAATAATTGTTTTCTAACGACGAATACTATGACACATCTCAATGAGTTATATCTTATCTTAAACAAATCTCTAAAATGGAACAAGTCACATTTAAAGTGCTTTGCGCTCATCATGCTTGTGATTATTTTAAAGCAAACATGTAATCTTTCTTCTGCATCTAAAGCCTTGCCCATCAAGTGTTTACCACAATCATTTTATCGACGTATGCAGCGCTTCTTTGCAGGTCAGTATTTTGATTATCGTCAAATTTCTCAGTTGATTTTCAATATGTTTTCATTCGACCAAGTGCAACTGACTTTAGATAGAACCAATTGGAAATGGGGAAAACGAAATATTAATATCCTGATGCTCGCAATCGTTTATCGTGGAATAGCGATACCTATCCTTTGGACATTGCTTAATAAACGTGGAAATTCAGATACGAAAGAGCGTATTGCTTTGATTCAACGCTTTATAGCCATTTTTGGTAAAGACCGTATTGTGAATGTGTTCGCAGACAGAGAGTTTATCGGTGAGCAGTGGTTTACATGGTTAATTGAACAAGACATCAACTTCTGCATTCGTGTTAAAAAAACTTCATTGTCACCAATCATTTAGGAAAGAATCATAAAATTAGTGATTTATTTCGCCATCTTAAAGTTGGTCAAATTGAATGTCGTAAACGACGGATTTTGGTTGGTCGGGTGAAACTATATATAAGTGCACTACAGTTAGAAAATGGAGAGCTTTTACTCGTCGTTTCTCCTCAGTTTAATGCCAATGCTATTCAGGATTATGCATTACGCTGGGAAATTGAAACCTTATTCAGTTGTCTCAAAGGACGCGGGTTTAATCTTGAAAATACGCGCTTGACAGACCCTAGACGAGTGAAAAAATTGATTGCGGTGTTAGCTATAAGCTTCTGTTGGTGTTACTTAACGGGTGAATGGCAACATAATCAAAAAAAAGCGATAAAAATAAAGAAGCATGGACGACTCTCAATGAGTTTATTTCGCTATGGTTTAGACTATGTTCAAATGGCGATTCAGCGTTTAATTGGTTTTGGGAAAAAAGAAGAGTTTAAGGAAATTTTGGCAATTTTAAGAAAGCAGAATCCTGATAGGATAAGGGTTCTGTGAAATTTGTCGTGTACAGAGTATAATAATAATAATCGAGCATGAGTCTCATACGGATGCTCGGGTCGAAAGGGAATCCCCAGGCGAGTAACCTGTTTGCGGTGATCCATTAGCTGCAGGAGCAGAAGAGCATACATCTGGAAGCAAAGCCAGGAAAGCGGCCTATGGAGCTGTGCGGCAGCGCTCAGTAGGCAATTTTTCAAAATATTGTTAAGCCTTTTCTGAGCATGGTATTTTTCATGGTATTACCAATTAGCAGGAAAATAAGCCATTGAATATAAAAGATAAAAATGTCTTGTTTACAATAAAGTGGGAGTAGTAATTTCGTTACTTTGTTTAGAATTTCTTCAGAAATATTTCTTAATAAATCGTGTTTTTCAACAAGCGTAAAATTACTTTCTAAAATCTCTTGTTGTTTAGCTCGAGTTTGGGTATAAGCCCCATAATAAAATTGACGAGGATCTTTAAGCACGTACCAATCTTTCATTTGGATTACAGTACGGCCCTTATCGTAAAGATCAAATTCAGGCTGCCATAAAGGTTTGTAATGAAAATTAATTTCTTCCTGAATATCGTAGGTCGCTTCTTGATAACGTGAAGCTGGTTTATCACCAAATCTTTTTTCAATATAAGCATAAGTATTTCTTAAAGGCTTAACTGAAGATGTTTTAATATCAATTTGCATATAAATCTTCCTGATTTTTTAATAAAGACTAGAGTTTTTATTCTCTAATACCGGCCTGTCCAAATCGCCACTTCATGCGGTCATATTCAATCTTTGCAAAATCATCCGTACTTAGGTGCTGTACTTGATGGTGTGCGCAGAATTCTTCAAAAGCCTTGACTGGCATAATCATTTCTACAGCTAACTCTGGATGGGGTCGTTTGCGGGAGGGGGCGGAATCCTACGCTAAGGCTTTGGCCAGCGATATTCTCCGGTGAGATTGATGTGTTCCCATCCGAGCGGCGAAACATGGGCCAAGAGATCGGGCGATAGCAGCTTTCCATCGCGTTTCTGGTTTGCAACGACCTCGCCGAGCTTCATGGTGTTCCAGAAGATGATGATGGCGGCGAGCAGATTCATGCCGGCGATGCGGTAATGCTGGCCTTCGGCGGAACGGTCGCGGATTTCACCGCGGCGGTGGAAGCTGATTGCCCGCTTCAGCGCATGATGAGCTTCGCCTTTGTTGAGCCCGATCTGGGCACGCCGTTGGAGTTCGGCATCCAGAATCCAGTCGATCATGAACAGGGTGCGCTCGACGCGACCGACTTCCCGCAGGGCTGTCGCGAGCTCGTTCTGCCGCGGATAGGAGGCGAGTTTCCGCAGAATCTGGCTTGGCGCGACGGTCCCGGCAGCAATGGTGGCGGCGATGCGCAGGATGTCGGGCCAATTGCGCTCGATCATGGCTTGGTTGACCTTTCCGCCGATCAACGCTCGCAGGTGCGCCGGGGCGGCCGACGGATTGAACGCGTAGAGCCGTTTGGATGGCAGGTCGCGGATGCGCGGAGCGAACCGGTAGCCGAGAATGGCACATGCGGCAAAGACGTGATCGGTGAAGCCGCCCGTGTCGGTGAACTGCTCGCGGATATGGCGTCCAGCATCGTTCATCAGCAGGCCATCGAGGATGTAAGGCGCTTCGCTTGCCGTTGCAGGAATCACCTGGGTTGCGAACGGCGCATATTGGTCGGAGACGTGGCTATAGGCTTTCAGGCCCGGGGTATTGCCATATTTCGCGTTGACCAGGTTCATGGCCTCACCTTGCTCTGTAGCGACGAAGAACTGTCCGTCGCTCGAAGCCGACGTGCCCATGCCCCAGAACCGGGCCATGGGTAACGCTGCCTGTGCCTCGACCACCATGGCCAGCGCCCGGTCATAGGCTTCGCCCTCGACATGCCACCGTCCAATGCGGATCAATTCCCAGAAGGTGTGGGTGTTTGTCGCATCCGCCATTTTGCGCAAGCCGAGGTTGATCCCTTCCGCCAAGATAACGTTCATTAGCCCGATCCGGTCAGCGCAGGGTGCTCCTGTGCGCAGATGGGTGAACGCTTCGGTGAAGCCGGTCGCCGCATCCACCTCCAGCAGGAGATCGGTGATGCGCGTGGGCGGGATCTGCTTGTAGAGATCGAGCACCAGATCTTCGGCGCCTGTCGGCGCGGGAGAGCATAAAAAATATTGGGGCAGCGTGAGCTATGCTGCCATCGCTGGTCCCTTCCCGTCACTTTGAAAACCCGGATACCAGCAGACAAATTTATCCTGCAGTTCGTTATTCAAAACGGCGGTCCGGGTCTGTAACAAATAATGAGCCCCTTTTCTGCTCCACTGCATCTGCTGCTTTTTGGCCATTCGTCTGGCGATCACTTCATTGATCGTGGATTCCACAAACGCGGTTGATACCGGCTCTCCGTACCGACGCATTTCGCCGTAGTTTGGGATCATCATCTTATTATTCCGGATGTAGGTATACATTTCATCCAGATGTTTTTGCAGGGATTTCAGGCTAGGATAGCTGAGTTCAGGGTCATCGCAATACATAACGCAATTATCAATATGTTCCAGCGCAGCGACAACATTGCCATGCCAGAGATATCGTTTAATGCTTTCCAGCAGTGCCAGAACTTTACTCCCCGCCTCTGGATCTGATACCAGCAGTCCCCGGGCATATTGCATGAGCACCGTCAGCCTCATGGTGATATGAAACCAGTCCAGCACATGCGTTGACTCAGGGTACATACCGAACTGGAGGTCCCTGAGATTATCCGCGCCGTCGGACAGAAAAAATATCTGCTGGTTGGCCTGCATTCCCTGCGCTGAAAGGTGGGTCATGAGCCTGCGTTCCGGATGACAGTCATCCTTCTGAACAAAACCGAAGCGGCGGGTGTCAGCAGGCGCACCAACGGAAAAAGACTTCCCGGCAATAATTTCAAAATTACGCTTTTTGTCATCCCGATCGCGAACATAACCACCATCTATACCCACCACAAGCGGTTTTCCTGGCCTGGGCAGGTTCCCCCAGTCGCGGGGGCAGCCGGAAAGAAAACCTGAATGAGCTTCAGCCTCAGCGTCAAGACGCTGCGCCACCTGGCATAAATGATTCCTCACCGTTGAGGCATTCAGGCTGTGGCCCACCGGCAGAATATCTTTCAGCAGACGAGTCGTCATTTCATAGGAGATCATCGAGGCCCAGCGGGTTTCAATATATTTCAGTGCCGGGTGAGAATAATCGCCGGCCCAGTCGCTGAGCAAACTGACTGTCTTTGTATCACTCTCTTCACAACGGCACCGGTACACCCGAAGCCCGGATACCGGAATAACGCCAAACAGCGTCCGGTACCGTATTTTCTGTTTGCCTTTGATTCTGCGCGCAGCAAGGCAGTGAGGGCACCGGATATGGTGTTGAGTATATTCGTCTGCCTGCAGCTGGACCACCGACTGCTGGACCGTATTCAGCAACAGCTTGGATTCTGACACCGATAATCCGATGTCGTTCCGGGTCTCCCCTGATTTCTGGATTGTCATCAGTTCCTCCGTTCGACTGGAGCCTGATTCATCGGTGATGACTATCTGGAGCGTCAGTTGCATCATTGCCTCCTGCTGTGGTGGATGACTATCTCCCGGCTACTGGTTGTTCATCTGGTGACGAAGCTTATAATATGTGGAAACGCCAAGGCCCGCATGGTCGCAGGCGATCCTGAGCCTGACCCCTCTGCTTCTGAGTGCGTCAATTTCCTGGATCTTTTTGATATCGGCGCCGGGGCGCCCTGTTTTTTCACCCCGTGCTTTTTTCGCGGCGATGCCGTCGGCCTGCCTTTCCTTCAGTAAGGCTCGTTCAAACTGGCTGAATGCCGACATCATGTGCAGCTGCAGTTCCTGCATCGGATTGTTTGTGCCGGCGCTGAACGTCAGCTGCTCTTTCAGAAAAATAAGGGTAACGCCCTGGTCACGAAGCCGGGTGGTGACAGCGCACATATCCGACATATTCCGGCAAAGGCGATCGATGGAATGAACCAGAAGCGTATCACCAGGGCGTAATTGCCCCAGGAGTTCCTGTAACCCCGGGCGGTTTGTGTCCTTCGCGCTGGCATGCTCAACACAAATTTTATCAGGCTGAAAACCCGCCTTTGACAATGCCTCTTCCTGACGGGCCGTATTCTGATCGGCCGAGCTTACCCTGATGTAGGCATATTGCACGCAAAACCTCCGGAAGGTCTTTAAACATCATAGAGATTTAAAGAATAATCCATAAACACTGATTTAGGGAGGTTTATAGACATTTTTTCGGGGATCTGAGAGGCATGCTGAAAACGTATACCTTTATAGACATCAGTCAGCGACGACGGCCCAGCCAGATAACTTCAGGCTCCAGTACCGGAGATGCAAGGTCGAGCCTGCTCAGTTGCCGGTTGATTTTGTGGCGGTTGAACCTGACAGCATCCAGGTCGTCAGCAAAAGGGCGGATCTCGCCGACCGTTGTTTCATCATCCGCATTAACGATAGCTTCAAGAAACGCCAGGGTTTTATCGAACTCATCCGCAGCTGTGGCTCCGGGCATACCATGGCCGCTTATACAAAACGGCGCTTTCAGCGTAGAGTTTTCATAAATGGCCTCAACACGAATGTCATGAAGCCAGTGCTCAAAGAAATTGTATTCATAGGTAAAGCGATCGCCAGCATCAAAAGCAAAATCATCAATCACGACCCGGAACGGATTATCGACAAAACCGATGCCTCCTTCGTAGGAGATACCGTAATCTTTGCCATAAATGTGAAATTGATGGAGATGGTCGTCCCCCCAGCCCTGCACTATCTGGAAAATGAAGTGAAGCGCGGCCAGTGACGTGTCGGCAGCAATTCTCAGCCGACGCCAGACCATCGGACTGACTCCATGAACTGCTATTTTGATGACGTAGATCTTCATAGTCAGCAGGTATTGTTATGAAATGATGGTGGTTATTTTAACCCCTGTAGATGGCATCATTCGATGGCTGCCCCGAGGTTTTTCATGCTCTCCGATCTGGATGATGCAATAAATTTGAGCGTGAAGCCCCCGGCGACTGCAGGCCAGCGCCAGTTCATATTCATTCAGCGCCAGAAACTCCAGCCGCTGTGCATCATCGAAATCAGGTAGACCATAGAGCGCTTCCTGCTCGGCGTCCGAAAGAATACTGAGGAGCTTATTTTTAGTAGGCATCTCTGATCCTTATGCCTATTTAAACGCGCTTGTCACATTATCATTAACATAGAACCTTTACGTGTCATAATTTAAATTACGGGTAATGTGACTACCGTTGACAGATTATGGTACCCAAATCAGAATGTCACATAATCGAACGTATATGTGACAGAGGAAATATGTTCATCGGATATATTCGGATGTCAAAAGCGGATGGTTCGCAGACGAATGATTTACAACGTGATGCACTGATCGCCGCAGGTGTTGATGCCGCACATTTTTATGAGGACCGGGCATCGGGCAAACGAGAAGAGCGTCCTGGACTTACAGCCTGTCTGAAAGCACTACGACCCGGAGACACGCTGGTCGTATGGAAGCTGGACCGCCTCGGTCGTGATCTTCGTCATCTCATTAATACAGTGCACGACCTGACCGCGAGGGGGACCGGTCTGAAAGTGCTGACCGGTCACGGGGCGACTATCGACACAACAACGGCCGCTGGCAAGCTTGTCTTCGGTATCTTTGCCGCACTGGCGGAGTTTGAGCGCGAACTGATTGCTGAAAGAACGACTGCAGGTCTGGCATCAGCAAGAGCCCGTGGGCGGAACGGCGGCCGACCTTATAAAATGACGCCAGTCAAACTGCGACTGGCAATGGCATCAATGGGACAATCAGAAACAAAGGTCAGTACGCTATGCCAGGAACTTGGGATAACCCGGCAAACTTTGTACAGGCATATTTCCCCTGTTGGTCAACTGCGGGCGGACGGGATCAAGCTGTTCAACCGTGGATAATTTGAACGGACGGAAAAATCTGGGGTTCCGGCGTAGTACCCCTATCACCTCCACATTTTTGCAACAGTGCCTTATAAATGGCAGCCTTATGTTTACTTGCCAAGATGGGCTACCATATGATGTTTTATACTGAGCAATATTAATATTATCTTTAATGGAAAAATTAAGCCCACTAAGTGACCCACTGCTATATGGCTCTATTGTGAAGACGCCTGAGGGTAAAAATTTATACATGGTTGTCCCTATGTCTATTATTGCAAGGTTGACAATATTATTCGTTTTATAAATTTGAGCGTTTAAAATCACACATCAAAGCAATTAGTCAGGATAAACAACAATACCCAGTGCTTCGAGAATCAGTTCTTGCTGCCAGGCTGCAATTTTGATACCTGATGTATCGACTTTGCGGGGATCTAAACCGTCGAGTTCGGCGTGGCATAAATTGGCACCCTGTAGGCTAAATTGCCCCCAGACATCTTCGGAAAAAACACCTCGACTTAAGTCTGACTCTTTCAGTGATGCACCCGCTAGGTTCGTTCCTATCCAGCGATTTTCAAACAACTCACATTTTTCTAAACAAACCCTCTCCATATTGGCATAGGAAAGATTACATCCAGAAATAAATGCTGAGCAAAAGTACATACGATTACTCACTTGATGGGCAAAGTTTGTTCGGGAAAAGTTGGCACCTTTTAAATCACACGCACGGAACTCTATACCGTAGCAATTGGCATTACTGAAGTTTGCCATCGCAAGTTGGCATTGTTGGAAACTTGCATCACGAAGATCTGCGACATCAAAGTGGCAGCCTTCGATATCACCCTGTTCAATGAACTTGCAGTTGACGAATGTCGTATCACGCAAGTTAGCACGTCGAAAGTCGCTGCGAATGAATGTGCAAGCGGTGAAGGTGAGATCACTTAAGTCTTTATGTGAAAAGTTGTGGTGCCGATATGTATGATTGTAGGTTTCCATGAGTACTCCTTGTTGAAAGGAGGGCTAGACTACCATTATACATATGCCAAGACATTAAAATAAAAGCCTGTTACATCAACACATTACAACCCCTCAATTTACCTGTTTTAAGTGGTCAAATTGGCGCGTAGAGCGCCTATCGCTCTTGCATTGGCACGCGGCCCTGTTGAAAAAAGTTATTCGCTTTAGATAGGGTTAGGAGAGCCGTGCTTCGCCGGTAAAAAATCGGACTATCCGACGCAGGGCGGACTCATCGGCGGAGAAGCAAACTTTGACTATATCTCCCTACACTTGGAAGAGGGCTAGACTGGCCCCATAGATCACCAGACACTTCGACTCTCTTAAAATAAGAGGTAGTCTTGGAACTATGTTTAATACCAGTCAGAACGATAAGATGGTTGGAGTGTTATCAGGACCTGAGCGGCGTCGGCGTCGTACACCGCAGGAAAAAATTGCCATTATTCAGCAGACTATGGAGCCCGGTATGACCGTGTCTCATGTCGCGCGCCTGCATGGCATCAATGCAAACCAGATATTCAAATGGCGCAAGCAATATTAAGACGGTTCACTGACGGCTGTTGCATCGGGCGAGGAAGTGGTGCCGGCCTCCGAACTCGCTGCCGCCAATAAGCAAATTCGCGAACTCCAGCGCCTTCTGGGCAAAAAGACGATGGAAGCCGAGATACTCAAAGAGGCCGTGGAGTTCGGCCGGGCAAAAAAATGGATTGCGCATGCGCCCTCGTTGCCTGGGAACGACGAATAAGCGACGTTTGCAGAAGTCTTGGCGTGTCGCGTGCGCAGTTGAGCATTCGGGTTCACCGGCCATCTGACTGACAGGATCGCAGACGGCAGCCCCGTTCTGACGATACCACCGTATTGTCCCGGATAAACATGGCGGTGGCTGACCTGCCGACGTATGGTTATCGCCGTGTGTGGGCGCTGCTGCGACGGGAGTCGGAGCGGGACGGCCTGCCTGTGGTTAATGCAAAGCGGGTGTATCGCATTATGAGAACGCATAATCTGCTTCGGCACTGTTGCAAAGTTAGCGATGAGGCAGCCTTTTGTCTTATTCAAAGGCCTTACATTTCAAAAACTCTGCTTACCAGGCGCATTTCGCCCAGGGGATCACCATAATAAAATGCTGAGGCCTGGCCTTTGCGTAGTGCACGCATCACCTCAATACCTTTGATGGTGGCGTAAGCCGTCTTCATGGATTTAAATCCCAGCGTGGCGCCGATTATCCGTTTCAGTTTGCCATGATCGCATTCAATCACGTTGTTCCGGTACTTAATCTGTCGGTGTTCAACGTCAGACGGGCACCGGCCTTCGCGTTTGAGCAGAGCAAGCGCGCGACCATAGGCGGGCGCTTTATCCGTGTTGATGAATCGCGGGATCTGCCACTTCTTCACGTTGTTGAGGATTTTACCCAGAAACCGGTATGCAGCTTTGCTGTTACGACGGGAGGAGATATAAAAATCGACAGTGCGGCCCCGGCTGTCGACGGCCCGGTACAGATACGCCCAGCGGCCATTGACCTTCACGTAGGTTTCATCCATGTGCCACGGGCAAAGATCGGAAGGGTTACGCCAGTACCAGCGCAGCCGTTTTTCCATTTCAGGCGCATAACGCTGAACCCAGCGGTAAATCGTGGAGTGATCGACATTCACTCCGCGTTCAGCCAGCATCTCCTGCAGCTCACGGTAACTGATGCCGTATTTGCAGTACCAGCGTACGGCCCACAGAATGATGTCACGCTGAAAATGCCGGCCTTTGAATGGGTTCATGTGCAGCTCCATCAGCAAAAGGGGATGATAAGTTTATCACCACCGACTATTTGCAACAGTGCCCCCGTGCGCCCACCACCGCGCAGTTGACCCAGCTGGCAGCTACCATCGCGCACCGGGTGTGTCGGCACCTGACGCGCAAAGGCTGGCTCGAAGGGGAGGGCGAATCGGCCTTCCTGGCAGACAGCGCTGCAGGCGACGACAGCATGGATGGGCTGCGGATGAGTTCGATCACCTACCGCATCGCCACCGGCCGCGACGCTGGCTGCAAGGTCGTCACGCTGCAAACGCTGCCCGGTGACGCCGGTTCGCTGGAGGGCGAAGCCGGCAAGGTCGGCGGCTTCTCACTGCATGCCGGCGTGGCGGCCGAAGCACACGAAAGCCACAAGCTGGAAAAGCTGTGCCGCTACATCACGCGCCCGGCGATCAGCGAGAAGCGGCTGTCGATAGCGCTCCAGGGCAGGGTGCGTTACCAGCTCAAGACCCCGTGGCGCAATGGCACCACGCATGTGGAATGGGATCCGGTGGATTTCATCGCCAAGCTGGCGGCGCTGGTCCCGCCACCTCGCGCGCATCTCACCCGCTTCCACGGCGTATTCGCCCCGAATGCAAACCTGCGTGCGCAGCTGACGCCCTCGGGGCGCGGCAAGCGGCCTGCGGGCGATGCGGCGCCAGTGGACGTCAGCGCCCACGACGCGCCGCGCAGCCCCGAGGAGAAGCGCCGTGCGATGAGCTGGGCGCAACGGCTCAAGCGGGTCTTTTCCATCGACGTCACCGCCTGCGTCCACTGCGGTGGCACCGTGCGGATCGTCGCCAGCATCGAGGAACCCACCGCCATCCGCGCCATCCTCGCCCACTTCGAGAAGCACGGCGCGCGGGAAGAAGCGCACTACAGGCCCGCAGCGCGCGCGCCGCCAGTGCAAGCCGCGTGACGATCTGCCGGCTGCACAGCCGACGGCGAAACCGGAATCCGAGCCGATGCGGCCACGATCCGCAGGGCGGCGCTCGGCCCGCTGTCGGGAATCAGCGAAGCATGGCTGCTGACAACGCCGCTGCGTGGCCCCGCGATGCCGAAATCCCACTCACAGACGTCCGATCCGTGCCCAAAACGGGGCTTGCGCGACCGCCGCCTACCCAGCAGACTGCCCGAAAAGGGCGTTTGAACTTCCTATACGCAACCCCTCGCGCATGTCGCACCGCCGCCTGAAAGAGACCATCGGCGTGCGCTACAACGATTTCGGCGTGGTCGAGCCCATCGTCGCCGACATCCGCGCCATGCTGGCCACGCACGACGGCATCGACACCACGCAGACGCTGATCGTGAACTTCAACGCGTTCGGGCCGAGCTCGCTGGACATCATGGTCTACACCTTCACCAAGACCACGGTGTGGGTCACCTTCCACGAGATCAAGCAGGATGTGCTGCTGCGCATCGGGCGCATCGTCGAGTCGCATGGCGCCGAGATCGCGTTTCCGACGCAGACCGTCTACCTCGCGCAGCCAGAAGAGCCGCCTGAGGCCATGCGACCTGCAGCCGCCCCGCCAGCAGCGCGCTGAATCCAGCGCGGTCCGGACGCGAGCGGGTCAACCAGATGCGAGCGCTGGGCGCTTGCGCAGCAGGCGCGCCACCAGCCCAGCGGCCACCAGCACCAGCACCGCGCCGGCCCAGGCCGTGGCCTGCAGCGCATCGGTGAAGCCCGCGCGTGCGGCCGCCAGCAAGGCCGCGCCCTGCCACGCCGGCAGGGTGTCGGCCAGGTGCACGGCGCCCCCGAGCGAGGCACCGGCCGCCTGCAGCGCATCGGCCGGCAGGCCGGGCAGCGCCGCGCTGGTCAGCGCCTGCCGGTAGACCACCAGGCCGACGCTGCCGAACAGCGCGATGCCCAGCGCGCCGCTGAATTCGGACACCGTCTCCGACAAGGCCGAGGCCGCGCCCGCGCGCTCGGACGGCGCGCTGGTGATGATGATCTCGTTGCCGATGGTGAACACCGGCGCCAGGCCCAGGCCCATGACGATCGTGGCCGGCACCAGCCACCACAGGCCCTGCCCCAGCCCCAGCACGGCGAAGCCGAACGCCGCTGCCGACAGGCCCACGACGAGGATGCGCGCCGCCGGCCAGCGCGCCGCGAGCTGCGGCGACAACAGCGAACCGATGACGAAGCACAGGGACCAGGGCAGCGTGGCCAGCCCGGCCTGCAGCGGCGACAGCCCCAGCACGAGCTGCAGGTACTGCGTCATGAAGATGTAGACGCCGAACATGGCCAGCGCGGCCAGCGCATACGCCGCCAGCGCCGCGCGGAACGGCGCGTGCGCGAACAGCCGCAGGTCCAGCAGCGGGTAGGCGATGTGGCCCTGGCGGCGCAGGAACAGCGCCCCGACCGCCAGCCCGGCCAGCAGCGCAGCCATCGAGGCGAGGCCCGCTCCATGCTCGGCCAACTGCTTGAGCCCGTAGATCGTCAGCAGCACCGCCGCCAGCGACAGCAGCACGCTGGCCAGGTCCAGGTGCCCCGCGTCCGGATCACGATACTCGGGCAGGAAGCGAGGGCCGAGCGCCAGCGTCAGCAGCATCACCGGCACGTTGAGCCAGAACACGGCGCCCCAGTGGAAGAACTCCAGCAACACGCCGCCGACCAGCGGACCGATCGCGCTGCCCAGCGAAAACGCGGCGATCCACACGCCGATGGCGAACTGGCGCTGGCGCGGGTCGTGGAACATGTTGCGGACCAGCGCCATGGTGGACGGCGCGATGGTGGCGCCGGCCAGGCCGAGCAAGGCGCGCGCCGCGATCAACAGCGCGGCGGTATCGGCCAGCGCCGCGAGCACCGAGGCGAATGCGAAGAACGCCGCGCCGATCAACAACAGCCGGCGCCGGCCGATGCGGTCGCCCAGCGTGCCCATGGTGATCAGGAAGCCGGCGACGAAGAAGCCGTAGATGTCCAGGATCCAGAGAAGCTGGGCGCTGGAGGGCTGCAGTTCACGGCTGAGCACCGGCAGCGCCAGGTTCAGCACCGTGAGGTCCATGGCGTAGACCAGGCACGGCAGGGCGACCACGGCCAGGCCGATCCATTCGCGGCGGGTGGCCTTCCGACGATCCGCTGCGGTGTCGTGGAGCGTGGCGGACATACTCAAAACTTCCGGGACAAGAATGCTTTAACGACGAAGGCAACGCGCGCATTTCGACATGCCGTCGATGGCAACACCCATCCGCATTCAGGCGCGCGTGACACGCATGCCTGTTGCCCGTCGCACATCAGGGGGCACGGTCGTAGCCGGCCAGCAGCTGAAGTACTGACCTCATTTTTTCCTTCATTCATTTCAAACCTCTTTTTAATGTTTTAGGTTATCGCCAGCTCGGCAACTTGATACTCTGGTGAAGCCCAACTTTGTTTTAGGGCGACTGCCCTGCTGCGTAACATCGTTGCTGCTCCATAACATCAAACATCGACCCACGGCGTAACGCGCTTGCTGCTTGGATGCCCGAGGCATAGACTGTACAAAAAAACAGTCATAACAAGCCATGAAAACCGCCACTGCGCCGTTACCACCGCTGCGTTCGGTCAAGGTTCTGGACCAGTTGCGTGAGCGCATACGCTACTTGCATTACAGTTTACGAACCGAACAGGCTTATGTCAACTGGGTTCGTGCCTTCATCCGTTTCCACGGTGTGCGTCACCCGGCAACCTTGGGCAGCAGCGAAGTCGAGGCATTTCTGTCCTGGCTGGCGAACGAGCGCAAGGTTTCGGTCTCCACGCATCGTCAGGCATTGGCGGCCTTGCTGTTCTTCTACGGCAAGGTGCTGTGCACGGATCTGCCCTGGCTTCAGGAGATCGGAAGACCTCGGCCGTCGCGGCGCTTGCCGGTGGTGCTGACCCCGGATGAAGTGGTTCGCATCCTCGGTTTTCTGGAAGGCGAGCATCGTTTGTTCGCCCAGCTTCTGTATGGAACGGGCATGCGGATCAGTGAGGGTTTGCAACTGCGGGTCAAGGATCTGGATTTCGATCACGGCACGATCATCGTGCGGGAGGGCAAGGGCTCCAAGGATCGGGCCTTGATGTTACCCGAGAGCTTGGCACCCAGCCTGCGCGAGCAGCTGTCGCGTGCACGGGCATGGTGGCTGAAGGACCAGGCCGAGGGCCGCAGCGGCGTTGCGCTTCCCGACGCCCTTGAGCGGAAGTATCCGCGCGCCGGGCATTCCTGGCCGTGGTTCTGGGTTTTTGCGCAGCACACGCATTCGACCGATCCACGGAGCGGTGTCGTGCGTCGCCATCACATGTATGACCAGACCTTTCAGCGCGCCTTCAAACGTGCCGTAGAACAAGCAGGCATCACGAAGCCCGCCACACCGCACACCCTCCGCCACTCGTTCGCGACGGCCTTGCTCCGCAGCGGTTACGACATTCGAACCGTGCAGGATCTGCTCGGCCATTCCGACGTCTCTACGACGATGATTTACACGCATGTGCTGAAAGTTGGCGGTGCCGGAGTGCGCTCACCGCTTGATGCGCTGCCGCCCCTCACTAGTGAGAGGTAGGGCAGCGCAAGTCAATCCTGGCGGATTCACTACCCCTGCGCGAAGGCCATCGGTGCCGCATCGAACGGCCGGTTGCGGAAAGTCCTCCCTGCGTCCGCTGATGGCCGGCAGCAGCCCGTCGTTGCCTGATGGATCCAACCCCTCCGCTGCTATAGTGCAGTCGGCTTCTGACGTTCAGTGCAGCCGTCTTCTGAAAACGACACCATGTGCAAACGATGTCAGAATAGAGTTAAATTTCCTATTGATTGACATATTCCGTCAAAGGTAATAGATTTCATCCTGACACTTTTGCCTTTGGAGGCATCTTGCAAGGTCAACGCATCGGCTATGTCCGCGTCAGCAGCTTCGACCAGAACCCGGAACGGCAATTGGAGGGTGTTCAGGTGGCGCGGGTGTTCACCGACAAGGCTTCTGGCAAGGACACCCAGCGTCCCGAGCTGGAAAGGCTGCTGGCCTTCGTCCGCGAGGGCGACACCGTGGTGGTGCATAGCATGGACAGGCTGGCACGCAACCTTGATGACCTGCGCCGCATCGTCCAAGGGCTGACACAACGGGGCGTGCGCATGGAGTTCGTCAAAGAAGGGCTGAAGTTCACCGGCGAGGACTCACCGATGGCCAATCTGATGCTGTCGGTCATGGGAGCCTTCGCTGAGTTCGAGCGCGCCCTGATCCGCGAACGTCAGCGCGAGGGAATCGTGCTGGCCAAGCAGCGCGGTGCCTACCGGGGACGAAAGAAATCGCTGAACAGCGAACAAATTGCCGAGTTGAAACGGCGAGTTGCGGCAGGCGACCAAAAAACCTTGGTGGCCCGTGACTTCGGCATCAGCCGCGAAACCTTGTACCAGTACCTGCGGGAAGACTGACCATGCCACGCCGCTCAATCCTGTCCGCCACCGAGCGCGAAAGCCTGCTGGCACTGCCAGATGCCAAAGACGAACTGATACGGCACTACACGTTCAACGAAACCGACCTGTCGGTGATCCGTCAGCGTCGCGGCGCCGCGAATCGATTGGGCTTCGCTGTGCAGCTTTGCTACTTGCGATTCCCTGGCACCTTTTTGGGCGTCGATGAGCCTCCGTTTCCGCCCCTGTTGCGCATGGTGGCCGCGCAACTCAAGATGCCAGTGGAAAGTTGGAGCGAGTACGGCCAGCGCGAACAGACACGGCGGGAGCACTTGGTCGAGCTGCAAACGGTTTTTGGGTTCAAGCCCTTCACCATGAGCCACTATCGGCAAGCCGTGCATACATTGACCGAGCTGGCCTTGCAGACCGACAAAGGCATCGTGCTGGCGAGCGCACTTGTCGAGAATCTGCGGCGGCAGAGCATTATCCTGCCCGCCATGAATGCCATCGAGCGCGCAAGCGCCGAGGCCATCACCCGTGCCAACCGACGCATTTACGCGGCGCTGACCGATTCTTTGTTATCACCCCACCGTCAGCGCCTGGACGAACTTCTCAAGCGCAAGGACGGCAGTAAAGTGACGTGGCTGGCATGGCTGCGCCAGTCGCCTGCCAAACCGAACTCTCGCCACATGCTCGAACATATTGAGCGCCTGAAATCCTGGCAAGCACTTGATCTGCCCGCAGGCATCGAGCGGCAGGTTCACCAGAACCGCCTGCTCAAAATCGCTCGTGAAGGTGGCCAGATGACGCCTGCTGATCTGGCAAAGTTCGAGGTGCAACGACGCTATGCCACGCTGGTAGCGCTGGCCATCGAAGGCATGGCCACCGTCACCGATGAAATCATCGACCTTCACGATCGCATCATCGGCAAGCTGTTCAACGCGGCCAAGAACAAGCATCAGCAGCAGTTCCAGGCTTCCGGCAAGGCGATCAACGACAAGGTGCGGATGTATGGGCGCATCGGTCAAGCGTTGATTGAGGCCAAGCAAAGCGGCAGCGATCCGTTCGCCGCCATCGAGGCCGTTATGCCCTGGGACACCTTCGCCGCCAGCGTCACCGAAGCGCAAACATTGGCGCGGCCTGCCGACTTTGATTTCCTGCACCACATCGGTGAAAGCTATGCCACGCTACGCCGCTACGCGCCGCAGTTCCTGGGCGTGCTCAAATTGCGGGCTGCGCCCGCCGCCAAGGGTGTGCTCGATGCCATCGACATGCTGCGCGGCATGAACAGCGACAGCGCGCGCAAGGTGCCCGCCGATGCGCCAACCGCATTCATCAAGCCGCGCTGGGCAAAGCTGGTTCTGACCGACGACGGCATCGACCGGCGTTACTACGAGTTATGCGCCCTGTCGGAGCTGAAGAACGCGCTGCGCTCCGGTGATGTCTGGGTGCAGGGTTCTCGCCAGTTCAAGGACTTCGACGAATACCTGGTGCCGGTCGAGAAGTTCGCCACTTTGAAGCTGGCCAGCGAATTGCCGCTGGCAGTGGCCACCGACTGCGACCAATACCTGCATGACCGGTTGGAATTGTTGGAGGCGCAACTCGCCACAGTCAACCGCATGGCTGCGGCCAACGACTTACCGGATGCCATCATCACCACCGCGTCAGGCCTGAAGATCACGCCGCTGGACGCGGCAGTACCAGACGCCGCGCAAGCCATGATCGACCAGACAGCTATGCTGCTGCCGCACCTCAAAATCACCGAGTTGCTGATGGAGGTCGATGAATGGACGGGCTTCACCCGCCACTTCACACACCTGAAGACCAGCGACACGGCCAAGGACAAAACCTTGCTGTTGACGACGATCCTGGCCGACGCGATCAACCTGGGTCTGACCAAAATGGCCGAGTCCTGCCCTGGCACCACCTACGCCAAGCTGTCTTGGCTGCAAGCCTGGCACATCCGCGATGAAACCTATTCGACGGCGCTGGCCGAGCTGGTGAATGCGCAGTTTCGGCAACCCTTCGCCGGCAACTGGGGTGACGGCACCACGTCATCGTCGGACGGCCAGAACTTCAGAACCGGCAGCAAAGCAGAAAGCACTGGTCATATCAACCCGAAGTATGGAAGCAGTCCAGGACGGACTTTCTACACCCATATCTCCGACCAGTACGCGCCCTTCAGTGCCAAGGTGGTCAACGTGGGCATTCGTGATTCAACTTACGTGCTTGATGGCCTGCTGTACCACGAGTCGGACTTGCGCATCGAGGAACACTACACCGACACGGCAGGCTTCACCGATCACGTGTTTGGCTTGATGCATTTGCTGGGATTTCGCTTCGCGCCGCGTATCCGTGACTTGGGCGAAACCAAGCTATTCATCCCCAAGGGCGATGCCGCCTATGACGCGCTCAAGCCGATGATTAGCAGCGACAGGCTGAACATCAAGCAAATACGCGCCCATTGGGATGAAATTCTGCGGCTGGCCACCTCCATCAAGCAAGGCACGGTAACGGCTTCGCTGATGCTGCGCAAACTCGGCAGCTACCCGCGCCAGAACGGCTTGGCCGTGGCGTTGCGCGAGCTGGGGCGCATCGAGCGCACGCTGTTCATTTTGGATTGGCTGCAAAGCGTGGAGCTGCGCCGCCGCGTCCATGCGGGGCTGAATAAGGGCGAGGCGCGCAACGCGCTGGCCAGGGCGGTCTTCTTCTACCGATTGGGTGAAATCCGCGACCGCAGTTTTGAGCAGCAGCGCTACCGGGCCAGCGGCCTCAATCTGGTGACGGCGGCCATCGTGTTGTGGAACACGGTATATCTGGAGCGTGCCACCAGTGCTTTGCGTGGCAACGGCACGGCGCTGGACGACACATTGTTGCAATATCTGTCGCCGCTGGGGTGGGAGCACATCAACCTGACCGGCGATTACCTATGGCGCAGCAGCGCCAAGGTCGGTGCGGGGAAGTTTAGGCCATTGCGACCGCTGCCACCGGCTTAGCGTGCTTTATTTAATGAGATGGTCACTCCCTCCTTCCCGGTACTATGCTGAGGACAGGCTTTCATTCGGAGAACTATCATGGAAAACATTGCGCTCATTGGTATCGATCTGGGTAAAAACTCTTTCCATATTCATTGCCAGGATCGTCGCGGGAAGGCTGTTTACCGTAAAAAATTTACCCGGCCAAAGTTGATCGAATTTTTGGCGACATGCCCCGCTACAACCATCGCAATGGAAGCCTGTGGCGGTTCTCACTTTATGGCACGCAAGTTGGAAGAGTTGGGGCATTCCCCAAAGCTGATATCACCACAATTTGTCCGCCCGTTCGTTAAAAGCAATAAAAACGACTTTGTCGACGCCGAAGCTATTTGTGAAGCTGCATCGCGTCCGTCTATGCGTTTTGTGCAGCCCAGAACGGAATCTCAGCAGGCAATGCGGGCTCTGCATCGTGTCCGTGAATCCCTGGTTCAGGATAAGGTAAAAACAACCAATCAAATGCATGCTTTTCTGCTGGAATTTGGCATTAGCGTTCCCCGAGGAGCTGCCGTTATTAGCCGACTGAGTACCATTCTTGAGGATAATAGTTTGCCTCTTTACCTCAGCCAGTTATTGCTGAAATTACAACAGCATTATCACTATCTTGTTGAGCAGATTAAAGATTTGGAATCCCAGTTGAAACGAAAGTTGGACGAAGATGAGGTTGGACAGCGCTTGCTGAGCATTCCCTGCGTCGGAACACTGACAGCGAGTACTATTTCAACTGAGATTGGCGACGGGAAGCAGTACGCCAGCAGCCGTGACTTTGCGGTGGCAACAGGGCTTGTACCTCGGCAGTACAGCACGGGAGGTAGGACGACATTGCTGGGAATTAGTAAGCGAGGTAATAAAAAGATCCGAACTTTGTTGGTTCAATGTGCCAGGGTATTCATACAAAAACTGGAACACCAGTCTGGCAAATTGGCCGATTGGGTCAGGGATTTACTGTGCCGGAAAAGCAACTTTGTCGTCACTTGTGCTCTGGCAAACAAGCTGGCCAGAATAGCCTGGGCCCTAACGGCACGACAGCAAACTTATGTAGCATAACGGCAGAAATACACCGGTTTAAAGAATTACTGATCTGGTTTTGCGAATACTGATATTGATGATACTAACGGCCCACCGGCCTGTTGAGGAACCTGTAAAACGGAAAGGCTCATTGAAGCCGTATATTTTCTGGAGGTTCATCAGGCGCGGAACTCATCAAGGCGCGGGAATAAAATCCCATTCAGACGCCGGATAGATTCAAGCAAGCCAACTTGTCGTCAAAATCGGTGTTGCAAAAACGGGAGTGACCATAGATTCCGTTTTCTGAGACGACCCCTGGATAGGCCAGGTTATATGCTGCGCCTGTGGTCATTTGCTCGATGACCGCAGGTGCATAACCTTCTGCTTCCAGCTTACGATATGCAGCCCGGTAGTCTCTTTGGGTTTTCAGCGGGTATATCTTTCCGCCTTTACCATCGAAAGCGATAAACCAGAAATCGTCCGTGCCAGTTTCCAGATTTCTGCAACGTTTCAGATGCCATCCGCCTTCTCTCGCCCAGATGGTACGGTTATTTCTGGCATTCGTTTTGTCATAACCGTTCTCGTCAAGCCAGCTATCAAAGCTGGTCAGCCCCAGATCCTGAACCTCCAGAGAAGGCACTCGAATGACCTGCAAGGTATGGCGGGGTCTTGGCTCTCTCATCTTGATCTCTTCCTAGCGCTGGTCTGGGAAATACGGATATTGCGGGCCATATTCATAGTCATGCGGGCCTGGCTCAACTTCCCAGAATGGACGGCCGCTAATTGTCTTTGGACCGCGCTCGTTTACGATGTCTTCTACATCCTGAATATTAAATGGCATCGTTGCCAGTAACAGCTGATCTTCGGGTGTCAGCGTCACAGTTGCACCGTCGATACGGCTGTAAAGGTCGGCAAACTGTTTACCTGCACCGTGCAACCGGTGCTCCGCTACACTTCTGATTGCGTGTAAGTCCAGCTCCGCCGCTTCCATGCGATCCACGTATAGTTTCATTTCTTTACGCAAAGCGCTCAGCTCACGGGCTTTAATAAACCCGCAGGCGTACCCACCCAGGGCGATAACTGCAATGATTGCTAAAATTGCCATTTTTTTCTCTCACGTGATTGCGGCCGTTACTCTAGTCTTAATGTGAAGTCTGGGAATTCGCTGGATGTTAAGTACGTTTTCATCCCCAGACTGACAGATGCTAAGGCGCGATCCCAACACTCCATTTGTAAGTATCAGGCCCATCTTCTCCGCTGGTGGCATCTGCTACAATCTGTGCATAACGTTCTCCAGCAAGTTCTCTTACCATCTGATCCACGACCCATTGCAGATGATGCATTTCATCGGTTCCGCCGTAACGACAAGCCAACTCAATAGCCCGCTCTATTCTTTTTTGTTCTTCAGTCATACTGAATCCTCACGCTTACATCAGCTATTCTGAAAACATGCACACTATAAATTGCGGCTGTCATTTCTCAGCCAGGCGCCTGCATTGCTGCCTCATTCCATCAAAAATACTTTCCGCAAGCTGCTGGGGGAACTGGTCCGGAAGAAGCCCGCTAACACGTTCAATGACACCCGGGGTTCTGGCGATGATTTCCTCTATCATCGCCTCTGTCTGCTGTTTACTCAGGCCGGTTATCTCACCATGCCTGATCCAGTGGCGTCGTTGTATTCGATATATCTGGTAATAGTTGCTACTGCCACGTACGGCCATCGCCAGTTTGCACTTCTGCCAGGATATCTGATTGTTCCCATGACCGATCACCGGCCATGCCGACAACACATCATAGAGTGGTGTAAGGTGATAACGTCCCTGTGGCCCAATAGAAATACTGAAATTTTTAGCGTGGCCATCTGTTGCGGCCATCATCCAGAAAACTATCTGCGTCATAAAAAACTGCGCTTTGTCACGCTCAGCACGGTCTGAATTACTCAGAACTTCCATAATTTCCGATATACCTGGCCCGCCGTCCGCCTGATATTTTCGTAATGGCGAAATGCCCAGGGCCTGACACATATCCTCCTGGGGTAAACGAATGATCCATTGTCCGTTTCCTGACCATTTTCGGTCAAAACGTTCTACCACCAGCGCTTTCTGATCTTCAAAGTGAGCAATCTGCGTTCTTGCCACGGGGAGCCCGTACTGTTCGAGAAGTACCGAGCAGAGCCATTCATTTTCAACCGACGAGCGCATGTCGGCTTTCATGTTCCCCACAAGTCCGAGCGGTAGCTTGAATATATGCGTCGTTGGTGTATTACCCTCCGGCATACACCACCGATCTTCATGCCACAGTAGGGCTGTTTTCTCCTGAGCACCGGCAATAGATAAACGTAAGTCGTCGTTATCTTCTGGCCTGCCCGGTAGCAATGTCTCCGTGGTATTACGCAAAGTTGCCGCAATTTCTGATTCAGTAAGCGGGTGATACTTCACGGAATATAAATCTGTGGGTTCATCTCCGTCATGAAGCAGCTGTATCGCGCCCACGCAGTCTTTTCCCAGCTCCGTCAGAAGATCAAAAGGCTCCAGGCTATCGGCCTTGTAACGCATTGCCAGACGTCTGCGTATGCCTTCGCTGTCCGGGAGTAAATTATCAAAATAGTCACGTACCACATTTCCACGCCAGACCTGGTTCCCGGGAGTAAAAGGAAGGGACAATGACAGCGGCCTTCCCTGTTCGTCTGCACTCCAGTCAGGAAGGTATTGTAAGCTGTCTACCCCTTTACTTTTTTCCCAGTATCCGACTTTGATTCCGTTCATCCAGATTGCCAGACGCTGCTGTTTCCGGCTCATATCGTTACCATTTCTCCTGTCGTGCAGGTGAGTTTGATTTAAGCATTTCTTCCGTCTGCTTCCCCTCTGAAGAGGCGGTTGTCGAGGAGAAGCTGATTTTTACGCCCAGGATAGAAAACACCTTGAATAGCCGTTCAATGCTCGCACTGGCAGGGTTGGCTTCCAGACGTGAGTATGTCTGTTGAGTGACCCCTAACCTTTCGGACAGGTCTTTTTGCGTCAGGCCATTCGCCTTGCGAAAACCAATGAGCAAGGGACGCAACTGGTTGAGCGTGTTTAACGGGTAATCATTATTGATCATAAGCTGGCCTCAGTAGTTCCTCTGATACACCTTGTACGCTGTTTTCTAAACATACACCCTAAAAGCTGTAATATCAAATTAACAGCCTAAAAGCTGTTAAATAGAGAGTACAACCTTTAGGCTGTTACTAAGTGGCAGCATAAATCTTTATGAGGTTTGATATGAGAGAACTATCAATAATAAGCCGTTACGCTCGTACAGCATCCGGTAAGAGAGCTGACAGATCAGGATCATCGGTAAACGAGAAGCGGAGTATCTTATGGCCCTGTTGTGAGCTGTATAAATAACTACGAGCTACTCTCTGCCTCGGGGAGGAGGCAGAGAGAGTATTAAAAGCAAAGGCAGACATTTTTAGCAGCTGGTGGGCTATGGGGTTCCGGAGGTGCTCCGGTGAATGTTACTTGACTGGCAAGTTTCCTGCTCTGATGGTCAATGCCTCGATGCTGTCTATATTGTTCTGAAGCCGTTCCAGTTCTGCCTTTTCAATACCGGCCCAAAGCTTTAAGTGTCGCTGATAAAGGGACCACTTGAGTGAGTGAAAACCATTCCAGGCCAACCCCATCCAGGAGGCGTAATTCGCATTGAGAATATTGCCGGTGATATACATTTTACCTGCGTTAACAGCACTGGAAGTTCCATAACCCAGGGCAAGCATCATCCGGAAGCGTGGATTTAGCCGCAACGGCATGGTATCCAGTAAGGTCTCCCCAAAAGCTCCTTTTCCCAGCGATACCTGTTTCGCCACATAGAAAACCCGCATCAAAACTTCCATTATGCTCATCGGAATACTTGTCACGATAAACTGACGAAAGTCATACCCGTTGACATACATGTACTCTATTTGTTTGCCGAAGTTAGAACTCCCCACAGGGATCCCCTCAAGCATACGAAGTAGCCCCATAAAAGGAGCCGGTAACCCCATGCCACGGTTTCCTTTTGCTGAGGGGGCATTAACATCCGATGCCAGGTGTCCAAACATTCTGGCGATGAGCCTGAAAATATTGGTTTCGTCTGTAACGCCTTTACTGGAAGGATAAACCACGATCTGTCCATTCTGAACCACCGTACAGGTCCCGTTCAGCATATCCTTTATACCGAAAATAATGCCCAGTACGGGATCGTGTGACAAAGCTCTTAAGCGGTGATTTGTGGGAGACAAAACGCCACCGGCCGCACCCACTAAATCGCTGCTGATCGAACTGTCTGGTGCCCCTATAGGGAACAAATCTGAGAGTTTTGTACTCAGGTCCTCCGGCAAAATGGCATTGAAGGCTTTCTGCACCTGTTTATTGAAAATACCATCCACTTCTGCCGTAAAGCTCACCGTAGGTTTTGGCGGGGCTCTGACGCAAAGTAAATCCAGCATGGATGCTATGAGCCCGCATCCGCAGGCAATAGCATAATCCCAGGCGTCGAGTGCGTAGCGATCATTAAATTCTTTAATATGATTCTGGATCCGGGCATCTACAACAGCCAAGTCATCCGTGGAGAGTATTGTGGCCAGTCCAATATCACCGCATACACGCTGGTTAGCCTCGCTATATATAGTCTTGAGACCAGTAGAATGCATGGCAGTATCTGAAGGGGTCATTTCTCGCAGATGATGTTCTTTAAGCGCCAGATGCTCCGCTTCATCAAGTTCAGTGCCGCTGATTAGCCCGGTCAACTGTGCCTTAAGGCTCTCTATATCACTGTTAATTGTCTCGTGAGCGTTCGCGATATCCTGACCACGGAGCTGAATATAACGGATGGCCCTGAACTCATCATCATAAGGAGACTGACTCATGTGTTTACCTCACCGCGACCAGGCTACCTTTTGGAGCTTTCTTAGTAAGCATGTCGATTGTTGCCTTGATGCCAGCAATTTCTGCCTTAAAATATTCCGCATTCGACATCAACCTTTCCTGAACTTCGTAGAGCTTTTGGATGGCCTGACTAAGGGCGGCTGTCAGTTTCGCATTTTTTTTGTGTTTCACTATCGCGTACCCGCCAATCCCTAACACAGCTACAGGTGCGGCCAATACCGCAATGCCTGCAACCATACCGCCACCGACGATAGACCCTGCTGTAGCGAGCCCGGAGGTTATGCCTGCTGCTGACACTCCCGTTGTACCAAGCGTATAGAGAGCACCGAAGGAAGCCGCTGCGCCTACGCCTGACCCCGCCAAAGCTGCTGCGCCCTCAGTAATACCCGGGAACTTATTTTCAAGCGCCTGAAGAGCACTTGTAACTTCATCCATTGCCTTCTTGCGAATTTTTTCGAGCTCTTCAGTTTCGGTAGCGTCCATTACAGGCCTCGTATTCATAACTTGCTGTGTGATAGGTGAAAAAGAGCACCATAAAAGTGATGAAGAAATCATGACTTACTATTGTGGCACTTTCGAGTTCATGTTTGTCAGTTTCAATGCTGTTGCTGTTAGTAAGGGCAGACGCCATATCGGGCAGACCCAAAATAACTATCGTGCCAGCGTCATTTTGGAACTGACTTTGCTAAAAATCAGTAGCGGACTGAACAGACATGTGTGGATTTGAATCTGGGCAGGTTCCAGACATTATTCCAACCAGACTTCCAATGACAAAATGCTCGTCATTCTCGGAGACGACATAGGGTCCACCAGAGCAACCATCGGTGTTGAAATGTGCTATTACAAAGCGAGTTGTGAGATGTTGGGGAGAATGATTTGAGCAATTTAAAGGCCAAATGCCTGAAACTTCACCAGGGAATGTCGAAATTGTTGTCTCATTCATTGGATATCCGACACCCAATGTACCCATGCCAGCTGCGGGAGCCAGGACCTTAAAGTAACTACTTACAGGCTGTTGTATTCCAGCTGGTAATACGATTTCTGCACTGTCAACAAACGGAATGCCGTCTTTAAAGTCTGCCCTGTCATTAGCCTCATTGAGAATGAAATCGACTAGAACAGGCTCTTCGTTCACCAGTCCTTGATGGTTAAGAAATTTGACGTAAAGTTTAAGTGTATTGCTGACGGGATAAATTTTTCCAAGAGCATTGGTAACAACATGGGCTGCGGTGAGAATCTTTTGCTGCTGACCATTATCGAAACCAAACGCAGTTGCTTCGAGATGGCTACTAAAATGAGGATCATTGCTTACATAGATTTTACAAACGTAGTTTTCAAACATTATTTCCTCCTTTTGCCGGTACCTAATCAGTTACACGGCTGCATGTTATAAACAACTAAACTCGCTTCCTGATATTTGAGTTTGTATGTTTTGCCAGGCACCAGCTCACCTCTGAAACACGGTTAGTCTCCTCCATGACATGGTTATGGCGATGGTCAGAAACTGTTATCGACGAAAGGCTGGAATTCCTTTAATGGCATTATCCATTTCAAGTCGTATGTCCTGAACGGGAGCGTATATTTTTATGATTCCAGATCTTAACCCTGAAACATTCCCCGTATCAAAACTGACCCGTTACAGATAAGTCACCACCGGTGCTGTCGATTAATTTAGTGAATTGCATGTCCTCATCCCATAAAGGGTAGGGCCTACCCCCGGCATCGAGCAAACCTGACCACCCTGCCCTTATTAAGACCCCACATGCGGCAATGGTGCCCTGTCCACGTCGCCCGCGAACTTTGAGGAAATGGGGAGAAAATAAAAAGAAAACAAAAAGTTATCGGCTGAAGTACCGGCGCAGATCGGGAATCAGGCGAAGCCTGACAGCACGTTAGGGCCTGGCAGGGGGCTTGAGGGATGAGGACATGCAATTGTGATAACCTTCCCGCCACGGGGTCGGTTAAATTCGTATCCTGCCGGTGCAATTCCAACGGCCGCGTTACCAGTTCGCCGGGTAGCATGGCCAGCAAAGCCAGGCATCGAGCACCCGGGTTTCACTGACGGCCGCTGCATAGACGCCGGTATCCGGGAAGAAATAAACCGGGGTGGCGTTGTTCAGCTGGTCGCCTTCATCGGCCAGAGCGCCGATCACCTCATGAGGCTTAAGCAGCATATCCGTTAAATATTCATCCGGGTGGATGGCATTCAGCGATATGGCCATCTCCAGAAATTCATCCAGGGTATGGCGGGTACGATACCCCCGGAAAACCTCGTATGAAGGCGTGAGGCACTGTTGCAAATAGTCGGTGGTGATAAACTTATCATCCCCTTTTGCTGATGGAGCTGCACATGAACCCATTCAAAGGCCGGCATTTTCAGCGTGACATCATTCTGTGGGCCGTACGCTGGTACTGCAAATACGGCATCAGTTACCGTGAGCTGCAGGAGATGCTGGCTGAACGCGGAGTGAATGTCGATCACTCCACGATTTACCGCTGGGTTCAGCGTTATGCGCCTGAAATGGAAAAACGGCTGCGCTGGTACTGGCGTAACCCTTCCGATCTTTGCCCGTGGCACATGGATGAAACCTACGTGAAGGTCAATGGCCGCTGGGCGTATCTGTACCGGGCCGTCGACAGCCGGGGCCGCACTGTCGATTTTTATATCTCCTCCCGTCGTAACAGCAAAGCTGCATACCGGTTTCTGGGTAAAATCCTCAACAACGTGAAGAAGTGGCAGATCCCGCGATTCATCAACACGGATAAAGCGCCCGCCTATGGTCGCGCGCTTGCTCTGCTCAAACGCGAAGGCCGGTGCCCGTCTGACGTTGAACACCGACAGATTAAGTACCGGAACAACGTGATTGAATGCGATCATGGCAAACTGAAACGGATAATCGGCGCCACGCTGGGATTTAAATCCATGAAGACGGCTTACGCCACCATCAAAGGTATTGAGGTGATGCGTGCACTACGCAAAGGCCAGGCCTCAGCATTTTATTATGGTGATCCCCTGGGCGAAATGCGCCTGGTAAGCAGAGTTTTTGAAATGTAAGGCCTTTGAATAAGACAAAAGGCTGCCTCATCGCTAACTTTGCAACAGTGCCCGTTTTTCCGATGTGCCGAAATGCCCGCTTACCAGGGTGTGCAGCTCATTCAGAATATAATCATACATCTGATAATGCGCTTTCCACGGCTCCTGTGTGGCATTGACATAAAACCCGGCACCCTGGCCGAGATCGTACTCTTTATCATCCGCCACCTGACTGCCGCGCGGACTGGTATCCGGCGCGACAATCACCAGGCCGTGTTCCGCTGCGTAACGCTGTGCCCCGGCTTTGGTGATAAAATTCTGCTCGTTGCAGGTCAGCCCGGAAAGCCAGTACAGCACAGGACATTTCTCTGTTTTTGCCTGCGGCGGCAGAAACACGGAAAAAGTCATCGGCGTGCCGGTCACCGCAGAGTGGTGACGCCAGACTTCCTGGCTGCCGCCGAAACAGACGTGATGTTCAATCCGTTCCATAGTATCTCCCTGAATACGTTATCAGTAATGAATGACTGTGCGGATGGATTTGCCGTCGTGCATCAAATCAAAAGCTTCATTGATTTTATCCAGTTCCATGGTGTGCGTGACAAACGGCGCCAGCTCGATTTTGCCGCTCATGGCATCTTCCACCATTCCCGGCAACTGGGTACGCCCTTTCACGCCGCCGAACGCCGTGCCTTTCCAGACCCGGCCGGTCACCAGCTGGAACGGACGGGTTGAAATCTCTTTTCCGGCACCCGCCACCCCGATAATTACCGACTGCCCCCAGCCACGGTGCGCACTTTCCAGCGCCGACCGCATCACATTGACATTGCCGATACATTCAAAGGTATGATCCACACCCCATTTGGTCATTTCGACCAGCACCTGCTGAACAGGTTTGTCATAATCATTGGGATTAATGCAGTCTGTGGCGCCGAACTGTTTTGCCAGCTCAAACTTGGATGGATTGGTATCGATGGCAAAGATGCGCCCCGCTTTTGCCTGACGTGCGCCCTGCACCACGGCCAGCCCGATACCGCCGAGGCCGAATACCGCCACAGAATCCCCTTCCTGTACCTTCGCGGTATTGTGTACCGCGCCGATCCCGGTGGTCACGCCGCAGCCGAGCAGGCAAACCTGCTCCGCATTGGCCTGCGGATTGATTTTCGCCAGTGATACTTCCGCCACAACGGTATATTCGCTGAATGTCGAGCAGCCCATATAGTGATAGAGCGGCTGACCGTTATACGAAAAACGGCTGGTGCCGTCCGGCATCACGCCTTTGCCCTGGGTTTCGCGGACGGCAACACAGAGGTTGGTTTTACCGGAGGTACAGAAATCACACTCGCCGCACTCGGCGGTGTACAGCGGGATCACATGGTCGCCCGGTTTCACACTGGTCACGCCCTCACCGACCTCAACCACCACCCCGGCACCTTCATGGCCGAGCACCACCGGGAACAGACCTTCCGGATCATCACCGGAAAGCGTGTAGGCATCGGTATGGCATACCCCGGTGTGACTGATTTTCACCAGCACTTCACCTTTCTTCGGCGGTGCCACATCAATTTCAACAATTTCAAGGGGTAAACCCGGCCCGAAGGCGACTGCTGCGCGTGATTTCATAACGGTTCCTCTGTGTCTGAGGCTTATCATGGCAGGCGATAAGCACGAATGCCGTCCACCATACCGCACAACAGCGCTGCCTGTATAGCGCCGGTCAGCAGGTGGCCGCCACCGGTGCCGGTTTTCTGATCAGCAGACAGATTGCCAGCAGCAGACCGTACAGTGCCGTGCCAATCAGCCACACCGTACCGTCCGCACTCTGCTGTGTCTGACTGAAAATAAAAGCAAACAGCAGCGGGCCCGCCACGCCGGTCAGATTGGTCAGGCTGACCAGCACACCCTGTAGTTTTCCCTGATTTGCCGCCGATGCCCCGGCAGAGATAATGCCCTGCAATGCAGGCAGTGCAATTCCGCCGCCTGCCAGCAGGATCAGGACCGGATACACCATCCATCCGGAAGTGATAGCAGACATCAGTAAAAACGCGGTGGCATCGGCAATAAATCCGGCGAAAATAATGGTTTTCTCACTCAGCCGTTTTGCCAGCGCCCCGGCAACCACCGCCTGAAACAGTGCATGCATCGCCCCGAGTCCCGCCAGTGAAAAACCGACCGCCGCGCTGTCCCAGGCAAAGCGGCTCTCCGTAAACAATACCCAGACAGTGGCCGGGATCTGCCCGATAAGCTGCGCGGTAAAAAAGACAAACAGCAACAGCGCCAGAGGTTTAAGCAGTGTGATAAAGCTGATACCTGCGCTTTCTTGTTTCTGCTCCGCCGGTTTTTCTTCTGTCTGTACCGCCGGTTTAAAGATAAAAAAGACCATCAGAAAGGTGCAGGCATTCAGTATTGCCGCAATGACAAACGGCAGATGCGGTGAGATATCCCCCGCCAGTCCGCCGATAGCCGGCCCGGCAATCAGCCCGGCACCAAAGGCCGCACCGAGACGGCCGAACCAGGCGGTACGCTCGCTGACCGCCGTGCTGTCCGCCACTACCGAAGCCGCAACCGCGCCGGTGGCACCAGTGATCCCGGAGATAATCCGCCCGAGATACAACATCCACAGCACATTGGACAGTGCCAGCAGTGTGTAATCAAACGCGGCACCCGCCAGGGATAACAGCAGCACCGGTCTGCGCCCCAGCTTATCTGACCATCTGCCCAGCAGCGGAGCAAAACAGACCTGCATCACCGCATACAGCGCCAGCAGAATGCCGTAATGGTTTGCCACATCCGCTTCCGGGAGATATTCCCGCAGCAGTGACGGTAATACCGGCATGATCAGACCAATTCCCATCGCGTCCAGCAGTGTAATCACCAGCGCGATGACAGCGGGTTTATTCATTTTTCAGATCCTGTGTTAATTCCCTATCATTGATAGAGTTGGAATATATCCCTATCAATGATAGAGTGTCAATCTGAAAATCGGAGGAGACGGTCATGGCACGGCTGAACAGAGAATCGGTTATTGATGCGGCACTGGAACTGCTGAATGAGACAGGGATTGACGGGCTGACGACCCGCAAGCTGGCGCAGAAGCTGGGAATAGAACAGCCGACACTTTACTGGCATGTGAAAAATAAACGGGCGTTACTGGATGCGCTGGCGGTGGAGATCCTGGCGCGTCATCATGATTATTCACTGCCTGCGGCGGGGGAATCCTGGCAGTCATTTCTGCGCAATAATGCAATGAGTTTCCGCCGGGCGCTGCTGCGTTACCGTGACGGGGCAAAAGTGCACCTCGGCACCCGCCCTGATGAAAAACAGTATGATACGGTGGAAACCCAGTTACGCTTTATGACAGAAAACGGCTTTTCACTGCGCGACGGGTTATATGCGATTTCAGCGGTCAGTCATTTTACCCTTGGTGCCGTACTGGAGCAGCAGGAGCATACTGCCGCCCTGACCGACCGCCCTGCAGCACCGGACGAAAACCTGCCGCCGCTATTGCGGGAAGCGCTGCAGATTATGGACAGTGATGATGGTGAGCAGGCCTTTCTGCATGGCCTGGAGAGCCTGATCCGGGGGTTTGAGGTGCAGCTTACGGCACTGTTGCAAATAGTCGGTGGTGATAAACTTATCATCCCCTTTTGCTGATGGAGCTGCACATGAACCCATTCAAAGGCCGGCATTTTCAGCGTGACATCATTCTGTGGGCCGTACGCTGGTACTGCAAATACGGCATCAGTTACCGTGAGCTGCAGGAGATGCTGGCTGAACGCGGAGTGAATGTCGATCACTCCACGATTTACCGCTGGGTTCAGCGTTATGCGCCTGAAATGGAAAAACGGCTGCGCTGGTACTGGCGTAACCCTTCCGATCTTTGCCCGTGGCACATGGATGAAACCTACGTGAAGGTCAATGGCCGCTGGGCGTATCTGTACCGGGCCGTCGACAGCCGGGGCCGCACTGTCGATTTTTATATCTCCTCCCGTCGTAACAGCAAAGCTGCATACCGGTTTCTGGGTAAAATCCTCAACAACGTGAAGAAGTGGCAGATCCCGCGATTCATCAACACGGATAAAGCGCCCGCCTATGGTCGCGCGCTTGCTCTGCTCAAACGCGAAGGCCGGTGCCCGTCTGACGTTGAACACCGACAGATTAAGTACCGGAACAACGTGATTGAATGCGATCATGGCAAACTGAAACGGATAATCGGCGCCACGCTGGGATTTAAATCCATGAAGACGGCTTACGCCACCATCAAAGGTATTGAGGTGATGCGTGCACTACGCAAAGGCCAGGCCTCAGCATTTTATTATGGTGATCCCCTGGGCGAAATGCGCCTGGTAAGCAGAGTTTTTGAAATGTAAGGCCTTTGAATAAGACAAAAGGCTGCCTCATCGCTAACTTTGCAACAGTGCCGAACACCGACAGATTAAGTACCGGAACAACGTGATTGAATGCGATCATGGCAAACTGAAACGGATAATCGGCGCCACGCTGGGATTTAAATCCATGAAGACGGCTTACGCCACCATCAAAGGTATTGAGGTGATGCGTGCACTACGCAAAGGCCAGGCCTCAGCATTTTATTATGGTGATCCCCTGGGCGAAATGCGCCTGGTAAGCAGAGTTTTTGAAATGTAAGGCCTTTGAATAAGACAAAAGGCTGCCTCATCGCTAACTTTGCAACAGTGCCCCCTCGGCTACCACCTCCATTGTCGTTTTCAGAAGACGGCTGCACTGAACGTCAGAAGCCGACTGCACTATAGCAGCGGAGGGGTTGGATCCATCAGGCAACGACGGGCTGCTGCCGGCCATCAGCGGACGCAGGGAGGACTTTCCGCAACCGGCCGTTCGATGCGGCACCGATGGCCTTCGCGCAGGGGTAGTGAATCCGCCAGGATTGACTTGCGCTGCCCTACCTCTCACTAGTGAGGGGCGGCAGCGCATCAAGCGGTGAGCGCACTCCGGCACCGCCAACTTTCAGCACATGCGTGTAAATCATCGTCGTAGAGACGTCGGAATGGCCGAGCAGATCCTGCACGGTTCGAATGTCGTAACCGCTGCGGAGCAAGGCCGTCGCGAACGAGTGGCGGAGGGTGTGCGGTGTGGCGGGCTTCGTGATGCCTGCTTGTTCTACGGCACGTTTGAAGGCGCGCTGAAAGGTCTGGTCATACATGTGATGGCGACGCACGACACCGCTCCGTGGATCGGTCGAATGCGTGTGCTGCGCAAAAACCCAGAACCACGGCCAGGAATGCCCGGCGCGCGGATACTTCCGCTCAAGGGCGTCGGGAAGCGCAACGCCGCTGCGGCCCTCGGCCTGGTCCTTCAGCCACCATGCCCGTGCACGCGACAGCTGCTCGCGCAGGCTGGGTGCCAAGCTCTCGGGTAACATCAAGGCCCGATCCTTGGAGCCCTTGCCCTCCCGCACGATGATCGTGCCGTGATCGAAATCCAGATCCTTGACCCGCAGTTGCAAACCCTCACTGATCCGCATGCCCGTTCCATACAGAAGCTGGGCGAACAAACGATGCTCGCCTTCCAGAAAACCGAGGATGCGAACCACTTCATCCGGGGTCAGCACCACCGGCAAGCGCCGCGACGGCCGAGGTCTTCCGATCTCCTGAAGCCAGGGCAGATCCGTGCACAGCACCTTGCCGTAGAAGAACAGCAAGGCCGCCAATGCCTGACGATGCGTGGAGACCGAAACCTTGCGCTCGTTCGCCAGCCAGGACAGAAATGCCTCGACTTCGCTGCTGCCCAAGGTTGCCGGGTGACGCACACCGTGGAAACGGATGAAGGCACGAACCCAGTTGACATAAGCCTGTTCGGTTCGTAAACTGTAATGCAAGTAGCGTATGCGCTCACGCAACTGGTCCAGAACCTTGACCGAACGCAGCGGTGGTAACGGCGCAGTGGCGGTTTTCATGGCTTGTTATGACTGTTTTTTTGTACAGTCTATGCCTCGGGCATCCAAGCAGCAAGCGCGTTACGCCGTGGGTCGATGTTTGATGTTATGGAGCAGCAACGATGTTACGCAGCAGGGCAGTCGCCCTAAAACAAAGTTAGCCATATGAACTCGGAATCAGTACGCATTTATCTCGTTGCTGCGATGGGAGCCAATCGGGTTATTGGCAATGGTCCTAATATCCCCTGGAAAATTCCGGGTGAGCAGAAGATTTTTCGCAGACTCACTGAGGGAAAAGTCGTTGTCATGGGGCGAAAGACCTTTGAGTCTATCGGCAAGCCTCTACCGAACCGTCACACATTGGTAATCTCACGCCAAGCTAACTACCGCGCCACTGGCTGCGTAGTTGTTTCAACGCTGTCGCACGCTATCGCTTTGGCATCCGAACTCGGCAATGAACTCTACGTCGCGGGCGGAGCTGAGATATACACTCTGGCACTACCTCACGCCCACGGCGTGTTTCTATCTGAGGTACATCAAACCTTCGAGGGTGACGCCTTCTTCCCAATGCTCAACGAAACAGAATTCGAGCTTGTCTCAACCGAAACCATTCAAGCTGTAATTCCGTACACCCACTCCGTTTATGCGCGTCGAAACGGCTAACCATTCCGTCAACGGGACGCCAAAATGCTGCGCATTTTGGTTCCCTCCGCTGCGCTCCGGCTCTCGTTACGTCCAACGTTAGCACCACTGAAACCCAGCTTTATTTAGCTCATGTTTATTCAAACGGCATTTAGCTTTTCAGGCGTTATTCAGTGCCTGTTTTGCCTTTTTTCCGGGCTTCGCCTGCATGGGCTGCGCAGGTTTTCAGTCTTTTTGGCCTCTAGCCCTTGCGTAGCAAGCGCAAGCAGCTATCGTTTTTGCAGTGCTGTGCCGCCTCGGTGGCGCAGCGTTTTTTCACGGTTAGCGCCCGTCGCCAAATTCAAGTTATCCGTTTTGGCTTCTGGTTCTAACATTTCGGTCAAGCCGACCCGCATTCTGCGGTCGGCTTACCTCGCCCGTTAGACATCATGAGGGAAGCGGTGACCATCGAAATTTCGAACCAACTATCAGAGGTGCTAAGCGTCATTGAGCGCCATCTGGAATCAACGTTGCTGGCCGTGCATTTGTACGGCTCCGCAGTGGATGGCGGCCTGAAGCCATACAGCGATATTGATTTGTTGGTTACTGTGGCCGTAAAGCTTGATGAAACGACGCGGCGAGCATTGCTCAATGATCTTATGGAGGCTTCGGCTTTCCCTGGCGAGAGCGAGACGCTCCGCGCTATAGAAGTCACCCTTGTCGTGCATGACGACATCATCCCGTGGCGTTATCCGGCTAAGCGCGAGCTGCAATTTGGAGAATGGCAGCGCAATGACATTCTTGCGGGTATCTTCGAGCCAGCCATGATCGACATTGATCTAGCTATCCTGCTTACAAAAGCAAGAGAACATAGCGTTGCCTTGGTAGGTCCGGCAGCGGAGGAATTCTTTGACCCGGTTCCTGAACAGGATCTATTCGAGGCGCTGAGGGAAACCTTGAAGCTATGGAACTCGCAGCCCGACTGGGCCGGCGATGAGCGAAATGTAGTGCTTACGTTGTCCCGCATTTGGTACAGCGCAATAACCGGCAAAATCGCGCCGAAGGATGTCGCTGCCGACTGGGCAATAAAACGCCTACCTGCCCAGTATCAGCCCGTCTTACTTGAAGCTAAGCAAGCTTATCTGGGACAAAAAGAAGATCACTTGGCCTCACGCGCAGATCACTTGGAAGAATTTATTCGCTTTGTGAAAGGCGAGATCATCAAGTCAGTTGGTAAATGATGTCTAACAATTCGTTCAAGCCGACCGCGCTACGCGCGGCGGCTTAACTCCGGCGTTAGATGCACTAAGCACATAATTGCTCACAGCCAAACTATCAGGTCAAGTCTGCTTTTATTATTTTTAAGCGTGCATAATAAGCCCTACACAAATTGGGAGATATATCATGAAAGGCTGGCTTTTTCTTGTTATCGCAATAGTTGGCGAAGTAATCGCAACATCCGCATTAAAATCTAGCGAGGGCTTTACTAAGCTTGCCCCTTCCGCCGTTGTCATAATCGGTTATGGCATCGCATTTTATTTTCTTTCTCTGGTTCTGAAATCCATCCCTGTCGGTGTTGCTTATGCAGTCTGGTCGGGACTCGGCGTCGTCATAATTACAGCCATTGCCTGGTTGCTTCATGGGCAAAAGCTTGATGCGTGGGGCTTTGTAGGTATGGGGCTCATAATTGCTGCCTTTTTGCTCGCCCGATCCCCATCGTGGAAGTCGCTGCGGAGGCCGACGCCATGGTGACGGTGTTCGGCATTCTGAATCTCACCGAGGACTCCTTCTTCGATGAGAGCCGGCGGCTAGACCCCGCCGGCGCTGTCACCGCGGCGATCGAAATGCTGCGAGTCGGATCAGACGTCGTGGATGTCGGACCGGCCGCCAGCCATCCGGACGCGAGGCCTGTATCGCCGGCCGATGAGATCAGACGTATTGCGCCGCTCTTAGACGCCCTGTCCGATCAGATGCACCGTGTTTCAATCGACAGCTTCCAACCGGAAACCCAGCGCTATGCGCTCAAGCGCGGCGTGGGCTACCTGAACGATATCCAAGGATTTCCTGACCCTGCGCTCTATCCCGATATTGCTGAGGCGGACTGCAGGCTGGTGGTTATGCACTCAGCGCAGCGGGATGGCATCGCCACCCGCACCGGTCACCTTCGACCCGAAGACGCGCTCGACGAGATTGTGCGGTTCTTCGAGGCGCGGGTTTCCGCCTTGCGACGGAGCGGGGTCGCTGCCGACCGGCTCATCCTCGATCCGGGGATGGGATTTTTCTTGAGCCCCGCACCGGAAACATCGCTGCACGTGCTGTCGAACCTTCAAAAGCTGAAGTCGGCGTTGGGGCTTCCGCTATTGGTCTCGGTGTCGCGGAAATCCTTCTTGGGCGCCACCGTTGGCCTTCCTGTAAAGGATCTGGGTCCAGCGAGCCTTGCGGCGGAACTTCACGCGATCGGCAATGGCGCTGACTACGTCCGCACCCACGCGCCTGGAGATCTGCGAAGCGCAATCACCTTCTCGGAAACCCTCGCGAAATTTCGCAGTCGCGACGCCAGAGACCGAGGGTTAGATCATGCCTAGCATTCACCTTCCGGCCGCCCGCTAGCGGACCCTGGTCAGGTTCCGCGAAGGTGGGCGCAGACATGCTGGGCTCGTCAGGATCAAACTGCACTATGAGGCGGCGGTTCATACCGCGCCAGGGGAGCGAATGGACAGCGAGGAGCCTCCGAACGTTCGGGTCGCCTGCTCGGGTGATATCGACGAGGTTGTGCGGCTGATGCACGACGCTGCGGCGTGGATGTCCGCCAAGGGAACGCCCGCCTGGGACGTCGCGCGGATCGACCGGACATTCGCGGAGACCTTCGTCCTGAGATCCGAGCTCCTAGGGATCGCCTCAGAAAACGGAATCTATGGTCACTCCCGTTTTTGCAACACCGATTTTGACGACAAGTTGGCTTGCTTGAATCTATCCGGCGTCTGAATGGGATTTTATTCCCGCGCCTTGATGAGTTCCGCGCCTGATGAACCTCCAGAAAATATACGGCTTCAATGAGCCTTTCCGTTTTACAGGTTCCTCAACAGGCCGGTGGGCCGTTAGTATCATCAATATCAGTATTCGCAAAACCAGATCAGTAATTCTTTAAACCGGTGTATTTCTGCCGTTATGCTACATAAGTTTGCTGTCGTGCCGTTAGGGCCCAGGCTATTCTGGCCAGCTTGTTTGCCAGAGCACAAGTGACGACAAAGTTGCTTTTCCGGCACAGTAAATCCCTGACCCAATCGGCCAATTTGCCAGACTGGTGTTCCAGTTTTTGTATGAATACCCTGGCACATTGAACCAACAAAGTTCGGATCTTTTTATTACCTCGCTTACTAATTCCCAGCAATGTCGTCCTACCTCCCGTGCTGTACTGCCGAGGTACAAGCCCTGTTGCCACCGCAAAGTCACGGCTGCTGGCGTACTGCTTCCCGTCGCCAATCTCAGTTGAAATAGTACTCGCTGTCAGTGTTCCGACGCAGGGAATGCTCAGCAAGCGCTGTCCAACCTCATCTTCGTCCAACTTTCGTTTCAACTGGGATTCCAAATCTTTAATCTGCTCAACAAGATAGTGATAATGCTGTTGTAATTTCAGCAATAACTGGCTGAGGTAAAGAGGCAAACTATTATCCTCAAGAATGGTACTCAGTCGGCTAATAACGGCAGCTCCTCGGGGAACGCTAATGCCAAATTCCAGCAGAAAAGCATGCATTTGATTGGTTGTTTTTACCTTATCCTGAACCAGGGATTCACGGACACGATGCAGAGCCCGCATTGCCTGCTGAGATTCCGTTCTGGGCTGCACAAAACGCATAGACGGACGCGATGCAGCTTCACAAATAGCTTCGGCGTCGACAAAGTCGTTTTTATTGCTTTTAACGAACGGGCGGACAAATTGTGGTGATATCAGCTTTGGGGAATGCCCCAACTCTTCCAACTTGCGTGCCATAAAGTGAGAACCGCCACAGGCTTCCATTGCGATGGTTGTAGCGGGGCATGTCGCCAAAAATTCGATCAACTTTGGCCGGGTAAATTTTTTACGGTAAACAGCCTTCCCGCGACGATCCTGGCAATGAATATGGAAAGAGTTTTTACCCAGATCGATACCAATGAGCGCAATGTTTTCCATGATAGTTCTCCGAATGAAAGCCTGTCCTCAGCATAGTACCGGGAAGGAGGGAGTGACCATCTCATTAAATAAAGCACGCTAAGGCATAGCTGACCTTGCCAGGCCTGCTTCGCCCTGTAGTGACGCGATCAACGGGCAGGAAACATTCCCCTTTCGTGCATGGCAGGCGCACACGAGTTCAGACAGCACGGTTTCCATGCGCGCCAAGTCGGCCATCTTCTCGCGCACGTCCTTGAGCTTGTGTTCGGCCAGGCTGCTGGCCTCCTCGCAGTGGGTGCCATCGTCGAGCCGCAACAGCTCGGCAATCTCGTCCAGACTGAACCCCAGCCGCTGTGCCGATTTCACGAATTTCACCCGAACCACGTCCGCCTCCCCATAGCGGCGGATGCTGCCGTAAGGCTTGTCCGGTTCCCGCAACAGGCCCTTGCGCTGATAGAAGCGGATTGTCTCCACGTTGACCCCGGCCGCCTTGGCAAAAACGCCAATGGTCAGGTTTTCCAAATTATTTTCCATATCGCTTGACTCCGTACATGAGTACGGAAGTAAGGTTACGCTATCCAATCCAAATTCAAAAGGGCCAACGTATGTCTGAACCACAAAACGGGCGCGGTGCGCTCTTCGCCGGCGGGCTGGCCGCCATTCTTGCATCGACCTGCTGCCTGGGGCCGCTAGTACTGGTCGCCCTGGGCTTCTCCGGTGCTTGGATCGGCAACCTGACGGTGCTGGAACCCTATCGACCGTTGTTCATCGGCGCGGCGCTAGTGGCGCTGTTCTTCGCCTGGAAGCGGATTTACCGGCCCGTGCAGGCATGCAAGCCAGGTGAGGTCTGCGCGATTCCGCAGGTGCGCGCCACCTACAAGCTGATTTTCTGGATCGTGGCCGTGCTGGTCCTGGTCGCGCTTGGATTTCCCTATGTCGTTCCATTTTTCTATTAACCAGGAGTTCATCATGAAGAAACTGTTTGCCTCCCTTGCCCTCGCCGCCGCTGTTGCCCCGGTGTGGGCCGCTACCCAGACCGTCACGCTAGCGGTTCCCGGCATGACTTGCGCCGCCTGCCCGATCACAGTCAAGAAAGCGCTCTCCAAGGTCGAAGGCGTGAGCAAGGTCGATGTGGGCTTCGAGAAGCGCGAGGCCGTCGTCACTTTTGACGACACCAAGGCCAGCGTACAGAAGCTGACCAAGGCCACCGCAGACGCCGGCTATCCGTCCAGCGTCAAGCAGTGAGCCAGCAAGCCAACGACAACAGCGAGAGCCGCTTCATGGGACTGATGACACGCATTGCCGATAAAACCGGCGCGCTCGGCAGCGTCGTTTCCGCGATGGGCTGCGCCGCCTGCTTTCCAGCCCTCGCCAGCTTCGGCGCGGCCATCGGGCTGGGCTTCTTGAGCCAGTACGAGGGACTGTTCATCAGCCGCCTGCTGCCGCTGTTTGCCGCGCTGGCCTTCCTGGCGAACGCGCTGGGTTGGTTCAGTCATCGGCAATGGCTGCGCAGTCTGCTCGGCATGATCGGCCCGGCCATCGTGTTTGCGGCCACGGTCTGGCTGCTCGGCAACTGGTGGACGGCGAACCTGATGTACGTCGGCCTGGCCTTGATGATTGGGGTGTCGATCTGGGACTTCGTGTCGCCGGCGCATCGCCGTTGCGGACTGGACGGCTGCGAACTCCCCGCCAAGCGCTTGTGAAAGACGGCTGACCGTGCGACACGGCGGCCCACACGAATAAGGAACGATGGTATGAGCACTCTCAAAATCACCGGCATGACTTGCGACTCGTGCGCAGTGCATGTCAAGGACGCCCTGGAGAAAGTGCCCGGCGTGCAATCAGCGGATGTCTCCTACGCCAAGGGCAGCGCCAAGCTCGCCATTGAGGTCGGCACGTCACCCGACGCGCTGACGGCCGCTGTAGCTGGACTCGGTTATCGGGCCACGCTGGCCGATGCCCCCTCAGTTTCGACGCCGGGCGGATTGCTCGACAAGATGCGCGATCTGCTGGGCAGAAACGACAAGACGGGTAGCAGCGGCGCATTGCATATCGCCGTCATCGGCAGCGGCGGGGCCGCGATGGCAGCGGCGCTGAAGGCCGTCGAGCAAGGCGCACGTGTCACGCTGATCGAGCGCGGCACCATCGGCGGCACCTGCGTCAATGTCGGTTGTGTGCCGTCCAAGATCATGATCCGCGCCGCCCATATCGCCCATCTGCGCCGGGAAAGCCCGTTCGATGGCGGCATCGCCGCTACCACGCCGACCATCCAGCGCACGGCGCTGCTGGCCCAGCAGCAGGCCCGCGTCGATGAACTGCGCCACGCCAAGTACGAAGGCATCTTGGAGGGCAATCCGGCGATCACTGTGCTGCACGGCTCCGCCCGCTTTAAGGACAATCGCAACCTGATCGTGCAACTCAACGACGGCGGCGAGCGCGTGGTGGCATTCGACCGCTGCCTGATCGCCACCGGCGCGAGCCCGGCCGTGCCGCCGATTCCCGGCCTGAAAGACACTCCGTACTGGACTTCCACTGAAGCGCTGGTCAGCGAGACGATTCCTAAGCGCCTGGCCGTGATTGGCTCATCAGTGGTGGCGCTGGAGCTGGCGCAGGCGTTCGCCCGACTCGGAGCGAAGGTGACGATCCTGGCTCGCAGCACGCTGTTCTTCCGCGAAGACCCAGCTATAGGCGAAGCCGTCACGGCCGCATTCCGCATGGAGGGCATCGAGGTGAGGGAACACACCCAGGCCAGCCAGGTCGCGTATATCAATGGTGAAGGGGACGGCGAATTCGTGCTCACCACGGCGCACGGCGAACTGCGCGCCGACAAGCTGCTGGTCGCCACCGGCCGCGCGCCCAACACACGCAAGCTGGCACTGGATGCGACGGGCGTCACGCTCACCCCGCAAGGCGCTATCGTCATCGACCCCGGCATGCGTACAAGCGTGGAACACATCTACGCCGCAGGCGACTGCACCGACCAGCCGCAGTTCGTCTATGTGGCGGCAGCGGCCGGCACTCGCGCCGCGATCAACATGACCGGCGGTGACGCGGCCCTGAACCTGACCGCGATGCCGGCCGTGGTGTTCACCGACCCGCAAGTGGCGACCGTAGGCTACAGCGAGGCGGAAGCGCACCATGACGGCATCAAAACTGATAGTCGCACGCTAACGCTGGACAACGTGCCGCGCGCGCTCGCCAACTTCGACACGCGCGGCTTCATCAAACTGGTGGTTGAAGAAGGCAGCGGACGACTGATCGGCGTGCAGGCAGTGGCCCCGGAAGCGGGCGAACTGATCCAGACGGCCGCACTGGCGATTCGCAACCGGATGACGGTGCAGGAACTGGCCGACCAGTTGTTCCCCTACCTGACGATGGTCGAAGGGTTGAAGCTCGCGGCGCAGACCTTCAACAAGGATGTGAAGCAGCTTTCCTGCTGCGCCGGGTGAGGACAAGGAGGTGTGCGATGAGCGCCTACACGGTATCGCAACTGGCCCATAACGCTGGGGTGAGCGTACATATCGTGCGCGACTACCTGGTGCGCGGCTTGTTACGGCCGGTGGCCTGCACCACGGGCGGCTACGGCGTGTTCGACGATGCGGCCTTGCAACGGCTGTGCTTCGTGCGCGCGGCCTTCGAGGCGGGTATCGGCCTGGATGCCCTGGCGCGGCTGTGCCGTGCGCTCGACGCAGCGGACGGCGCACAAGCCGCAGCGCAGCTTGCCGTGCTGCGCCAGTTGGTCGAGCGGCGGCGCGCGGCGTTGGCCCATCTGGACGCGCAACTGGCCTCCATGCCAGCCGAGCGGGCGCACGAGGAGGCATTGCCGTGAACGCCCCTGACAAACTGCCGCCCGAGACGCGCCAACCCGTTTCCGGCTACCTGTGGGGTGCGCTGGCCGTGTTGACCTGCCCCTGCCATCTGCCGATTCTCGCCGCCGTGCTGGCCGGGACGACCGCCGGTGCCTTCCTTGGCGAGCATTGGGGTGTTGCCGCGCTCGCGCTGACCGGCTTGTTCGTTCTGGCCGTAACGCGGCTGCTGCGCGCCTTCCGGGGCGGATCATGACGAGTTCGCAGCCCGCCGGATGGACGGCGGCCGAGTTGGCGCAGGCGGCGGCGCGCGGACAGCTTGACCTGCATTACCAGCCGCTGGTCGATCTGCGCGATCACCGGATCGCTGGCGCGGAAGCGTTGATGCGCTGGCGGCATCCGAGGCTTGGCCTGTTGCCGCCCGGCCAGTTCCTGCCGCTGGCCGAGTCGTTCGGCCTGATGCCGGAAATAGGCGCGTGGGTGCTGGGCGAGGCCTGTCGCCAGATGCACAAGTGGCAAGGACCGGCATGGCAACCGTTCCGTCTTGCCATCAATGTGTCCGCCAGCCAGGTTGGGCCAACGTTCGACGACGAGGTAAAGCGGGTGCTGGCCGATATGGCCCTGCCCGCCGAGCTTCTGGAGATCGAACTGACCGAATCGGTCGCATTCGGCAATCCAGCCCTGTTCGCCAGTTTCGACGCCTTGCGCGCCATCGGCGTGCGCTTCGCCGCCGACGACTTCGGCACCGGCTATTCCTGCCTGCAACATCTGAAATGCTGCCCCATCACCACATTGAAAATCGACCAATCCTTTGTCGCCAGGCTCCCGGATGATGCCCGTGACCAAACTATCGTGCGGGCGGTGATCCAGCTCGCGCACGGGCTGGGCATGGATGTCATTTTCAGAAGACGACTGCACCAGTTGATTGGGCGTAATGGCTGTTGTGCAGCCAGCTCCTGACAGTTCAATATCAGAAGTGATCTGCACCAATCTCGACTATGCTCAATACTCGTGTGCACCAAAGCGAGGTGAGCATGGCGACGGACACCCCACGGATTCCAGAACAAGGCGTGGCCACTCTGCCTGATGAGGCTTGGGAGCGTGCGCGCCGTCGTGCGGAGATCATCAGTCCGTTGGCGCAGTCGGAGACGGTCGGGCACGAAGCGGCCGATATGGCGGCTCAGGCGCTGGGCTTGTCTCGGCGCCAGGTATACGTTCTGATCCGGCGTGCCCGGCAAGGCAGCGGCCTCGTGACGGATCTGGTGCCCGGCCAGTCCGGTGGAGGTAAAGGTAAGGGGCGCTTGCCGGAACCGGTCGAGCGCGTCATCCACGAGCTACTGCAAAAGCGGTTCCTGACCAAGCAGAAGCGCAGCCTAGCGGCCTTTCACCGCGAAGTCACTCAGGTGTGCAAGGCTCAAAAACTGCGAGTGCCGGCGCGCAATACCGTGGCCTTACGGATCGCTAGCCTTGACCCGCGCAAGGTCATCCGCCGGCGGGAAGGCCAGGATGCCGCTCGTGACCTACAAGGTGTGGGCGGCGAGCCTCCTGCCGTGACCGCGCCGCTGGAGCAGGTGCAGATAGACCATACGGTCATCGACCTGATCGTGGTCGATGACCGCGACCGGCAACCTATTGGCCGCCCGTACCTGACCCTCGCCATCGACGTGTTCACCCGCTGCGTGCTCGGCATGGTCGTCACGCTGGAAGCGCCGTCTGCCGTTTCGGTTGGCCTGTGCCTCGTGCATGTCGCCTGCGACAAGCGCCCTTGGCTGGAAGGACTGAACGTGGAAATGGATTGGCAGATGAGCGGCAAGCCCTTGCTGCTCTACCTAGACAACGCGGCCGAGTTCAAGAGCGAGGCCCTGCGCCGGGGTTGCGAGCAGCATGGCATCCGGCTGGACTATCGCCCGCTGGGACAGCCGCACTATGGCGGCATCGTGGAACGGATCATCGGCACGGCGATGCAGATGATTCACGACGAACTGCCGGGAACGACCTTCTCCAACCCTGACCAGCGCGGCGACTACGATTCCGAAAACAAGGCCGCCCTGACGCTGCGCGAGCTAGAGCGCTGGCTCACATTGGCGGTCGGCACCTACCACGGTTCGGTGCACAACGGCCTGCTCCAACCGCCGGCCGCGCGCTGGGCCGAGGCCGTGGCGCGTGTCGGCGTACCGGCCGTCGTCACACGCGCTACTTCGTTCCTGGTCGATTTTCTGCCGATCCTCCGGCGCACGCTGACCCGCACCGGCTTTGTCATCGACCACATCCACTACTACGCCGATGGGCACTGTTGCAAATAGTCGGTGGTGATAAACTTATCATCCCCTTTTGCTGATGGAGCTGCACATGAACCCATTCAAAGGCCGGCATTTTCAGCGTGACATCATTCTGTGGGCCGTACGCTGGTACTGCAAATACGGCATCAGTTACCGTGAGCTGCAGGAGATGCTGGCTGAACGCGGAGTGAATGTCGATCACTCCACGATTTACCGCTGGGTTCAGCGTTATGCGCCTGAAATGGAAAAACGGCTGCGCTGGTACTGGCGTAACCCTTCCGATCTTTGCCCGTGGCACATGGATGAAACCTACGTGAAGGTCAATGGCCGCTGGGCGTATCTGTACCGGGCCGTCGACAGCCGGGGCCGCACTGTCGATTTTTATATCTCCTCCCGTCGTAACAGCAAAGCTGCATACCGGTTTCTGGGTAAAATCCTCAACAACGTGAAGAAGTGGCAGATCCCGCGATTCATCAACACGGATAAAGCGCCCGCCTATGGTCGCGCGCTTGCTCTGCTCAAACGCGAAGGCCGGTGCCCGTCTGACGTTGAACACCGACAGATTAAGTACCGGAACAACGTGATTGAATGCGATCATGGCAAACTGAAACGGATAATCGGCGCCACGCTGGGATTTAAATCCATGAAGACGGCTTACGCCACCATCAAAGGTATTGAGGTGATGCGTGCACTACGCAAAGGCCAGGCCTCAGCATTTTATTATGGTGATCCCCTGGGCGAAATGCGCCTGGTAAGCAGAGTTTTTGAAATGTAAGGCCTTTGAATAAGACAAAAGGCTGCCTCATCGCTAACTTTGCAACAGTGCCGGATTGAATATAACCGACGTGACTGTTACATTTAGGTGGCTAAACCCGTCAAGCCCTCAGGAGTGAATCATGACCGTAGTCACGACCGCCGATACCTCCCAACTGTACGCACTTGCAGCCCGACATGGGCTCAAGCTCCATGGCCCGCTGACTGTCAATGAGCTTGGGCTCGACTATAGGATCGTGATCGCCACCGTCGACGATGGACGTCGGTGGGTGCTGCGCATCCCGCGCCGAGCCGAGGTAAGCGCGAAGGTCGAACCAGAGGCGCGGGTGCTGGCAATGCTCAAGAATCGCCTGCCGTTCGCGGTGCCGGACTGGCGCGTGGCCAACGCCGAGCTCGTTGCCTATCCCATGCTCGAAGACTCGACTGCGATGGTCATCCAGCCTGGTTCGTCCACGCCCGACTGGGTCGTGCCGCAGGACTCGGAGGTCTTCGCGGAGAGCTTCGCGACCGCGCTCGCCGCCCTGCATGCCGTCCCCATTTCCGCCGCCGTGGATGCGGGGATGCTCATCCGTACACCGACGCAGGCCCGTCAGAAGGTGGCCGACGACGTTGACCGCGTCCGACGCGAGTTCGTGGTGAACGACAAGCGCCTCCACCGGTGGCAGCGCTGGCTCGACGACGATTCGTCGTGGCCAGATTTCTCCGTGGTGGTGCATGGCGATCTCTACGTGGGCCATGTGCTCATCGACAACACGGAGCGCGTCAGCGGGATGATCGACTGGAGCGAGGCCCGCGTTGATGACCCTGCCATCGACATGGCCGCGCACCTTATGGTCTTTGGTGAAGAGGGGCTCGCGAAGCTCCTCCTCACGTATGAAGCGGCCGGTGGCCGGGTGTGGCCGCGGCTCGCCCACCACATCGCGGAGCGCCTTGCGTTCGGGGCGGTCACCTACGCACTCTTCGCCCTCGACTCGGGTAACGAAGAGTACCTCGCTGCGGCGAAGGCGCAGCTCGCCGCAGCGGAATGAGCGAACGTCGATATAGCCCGCTCGCGACGCTGTTCGCGGCGACCTTTCTCTTCCGGATCGGCAACGCGGTGGCGGCCCTCGCGCTTCCATGGTTCGTCCTGTCTCATACAAAGAGCGCGGCCTGGGCGGGCGCCACGGCCGCTAGCAGCGTCATCGCGACCATCATCGGCGCGTGGGTTGGTGGTGGCCTCGTCGATCGGTTCGGGCGCGCGCCCGTCGCATTGATCTCGGGTGTGGTGGGCGGCGTGGCCATGGCGAGCATCCCACTGCTCGATGCCGTTGGCGCCCTCTCGAACACTGGGCTGATCGCTTGCGTGGTGCTCGGTGCCGCGTTCGACGCACCCGGTATGGCCGCGCAGGACAGTGAGCTGCCCAAACTCGGCCACGTCGCCGGGCTCTCCGTTGAGCGCGTCTCGTCACTGAAAGCGGTGATCGGGAACGTCGCGATTCTAGGTGGCCCGGCCCTTGGGGGGGCCGCAATCGGCCTGCTTGGCGCTGCGCCAACGCTCGGGCTGACGGCGTTCTGCTCCGTCCTTGCAGGTCTGCTCGGCGCGTGGGTGCTTCCCGCGCGTGCCGCTCGGACGATGACCACGACGGCGACTCTCTCCATGCGCGCCGGCGTCGCTTTTCTCTGGAGCGAACCCCTGCTGCGCCCTCTCTTTGGTATAGTGATGATCTTCGTGGGCATCGTTGGCGCCAACGGCAGCGTCATCATGCCTGCGCTGTTTGTAGATGCAGGACGCCAAGTAGCAGAGCTCGGGCTGTTCTCCTCAATGATGGGGGCTGGTGGTCTCCTTGGCATTGCCATTCATGCGTCGGTCGGCGCCCGGATATCAGCGCAGAACTGGCTGGCGGTGGCATTTTGTGGCTCTGCGGTGGGCTCGCTTCTGCTTTCACAGTTGCCAGGCGTGCCGGTGCTGATGTTGTTGGGCGCGCTCGTGGGACTGCTGACCGGCTCAGTCTCTCCCATTCTCAACGCTGCCATCTACAACCGCACGCCGCCAGAACTTCTCGGCCGGGTACTCGGCACGGTCTCGGCGGTGATGCTGTCAGCCTCGCCCATGGTTATGCTTGCGGCCGGCGCGTTTGTCGACCTTGCTGGTCCGCTCCCTGGCCTCGTTGTATCGGCCGTGTTTGCGGGGCTCGTGGCTCTACTCTCGCTCCGTCTTCAATTTGCTACAATGGCGGCGGCAGCCACAGCCTCCGCCCCAACCCATACAGAAGGTGAACACTGATGCCCCGCCCCAAGCTCAAGTCCGATGACGAGGTACTCGAGGCCGCCACCGTAGTGCTGAAGCGTTGCGGTCCCATAGAGTTCACGCTCAGCGGAGTAGCAAAGGAGGTGGGGCTCTCCCGCGCAGCGTTAATCCAGCGCTTCACCAACCGCGATACGCTGCTGGTGAGGATGATGGAGCGCGGCGTCGAGCAGGTGCGGCATTACCTGAATGCGATACCGATAGGCGCAGGGCCGCAAGGGCTCTGGGAATTTTTGCAGGTGCTCGTTCGGAGCATGAACACTCGCAACGACTTCTCGGTGAACTATCTCATCTCCTGGTACGAGCTCCAGGTGCCGGAGCTACGCACGCTTGCGATCCAGCGGAACCGCGCGGTGGTGGAGGGGATCCGCAAGCGACTGCCCCCAGGTGCTCCTGCGGCAGCTGAGTTGCTCCTGCACTCGGTCATCGCTGGCGCGACGATGCAGTGGGCCGTCGATCCGGATGGTGAGCTAGCTGATCATGTGCTGGCTCAGATCGCTGCCATCCTGTGTTTAATGTTTCCCGAACACGACGATTTCCAACTCCTCCAGGCACATGCGTAAACGGAGGTGTGCAGAGTCCCTGCGGCAGGCGACGAACACGACCGTCGTCGATTAGTACCGGTACGGTCGGTGGTATCGAAGTCTTGATCACCACTCAGGTCTACGGCTTACAAATGGTGACCATCCCGATACTTGCGTCAGAGCACCGGGCCGATTCTTTGACAGTGAATCACTCCCGTAAGGTTGTGCCGGTGTGGGTGTCCCGGGTCGAGACGATACTCCGCCAATGCGCCCAGCAAACAACCTGGCCATCGCAGGTGGTGGGGAGCGGTGTGGCGGATGAGTTGGACAAGTTGGTGTAGCAGCACGAGCACGGCGAGATAACATCGCAGGAGTTCGACATGCTCAAGAGACAGCTGATTGCGAATCGCGATGCAGATTCATAACCCGATTGCGGGTTGGCTTCACTCCACCATCACCGAGCAGACTAGCACGGCGGGCTCTGTTGCAAAGATTGGCGGCAGTCAGAGGTAGGCTGTCGCTCTGCGCCGATCAGGCGGCTGCTGCGAAATGGTGGTTGAGCATGCCCATGGCCTCCGTCAGCGCCGAGGGCCCAATGCCAAAAGCTCTCTCCACAAGGCGCACCTCGCCCCTGATGCCGGGCTGCAGGCACCAGGGGCGAGCCTGTCCTTTGCGCAGGGCTCGCATGACTTCGAATCCCTTGATCGTGGCATAGGCCGTGGGGATCGATTTGAAACCGCGCACCGGCTTGATCAGTATCTTGAGCTTTCCGTGATCGGCCTCGATCACGTTATTGAGATACTTCACCTGCCGGTGGGCCGTCTCCCGGTCCAGCTTTCCTTCGCGCTTCAATTCGGTGATCGCTGCACCATAGCTCGGCGCTTTGTCGGTATTGAGCGTGGCAGGCTTTTCCCAGTGCTTCAGGCCTCGCAGGGCCTTGCCCAGGAACCGCTTCGCTGCCTTGGCGCTGCGGGTCGGCGACAGGTAGAAATCGATCGTGTCGCCCCGCTTGTCGACTGCCCGGTACAGGTAGGTCCACTTGCCCCGCACCTTGACGTAGGTTTCATCCAGGCGCCAGCTCGGATCAAAGCCACGCCGCCAGAACCAGCGCAGCCGCTTCTCCATCTCCGGGGCGTAGCACTGGACCCAGCGATAGATCGTCGTATGGTCGACCGAAATGCCGCGTTCCGCCAGCATTTCCTCAAGGTCGCGATAGCTGATCGGATAGCGACAATACCAGCGCACCGCCCACAGGATCACATCACCCTGGAAATGGCGCCACTTGAAATCCGTCATCGTTCCGTCCGTCCAATCTCCGCCAAGCATGCTCAAGCTTCACGATTTTTGCAACAGAGCCCACACGAGTATTGAGCATAGTCGAGATTGGTGCAGATCACTTCTGATATTGAACTGTCAGGAGCTGGCTGCACAACAGCCATTACGCCCAATCAACTGGTGCAGTCGTCTTCTGAAAATGACAATCCAGTTAGGGTATAGCTCAACCTGACATAGAAGCAAAAACTCAACCACCTTCTACCAACTCTCCGAACAGCTCCTTGACCTTTGTTTTCGCATCAGCAAGTGCAGTTCTGCCTTGTTCAGTGATGTCATAAACACGCCGTTCACGTCGCCCGGTGCGTTCGTGGCGTGAGGTCAGATAGCCTTTTTTTTCCAGGCCGTGCAGCATCGGGTACACGGTGCCAGCGCTCATCTCGTAGCCGTGTCGGCGTAGCTCTTCGATGATCCCCAGCCCAAAGACAGGTTCCTCGGCTGCATGGTGAAGGATGTGCAGGCGGATCAAACCGCCGTAGAGGTCTTTGTCAGTCATTTTTTGTGCCTCACAGAGCGACGCTCAACAGCCACCCAGCTGCACCGCTACCGAGGACAACCAGCCACGGCGGGAGCTTCCAGAACATAAGTGCGACAAGGGCAACTAATGCCAAGCCGAAGTCTTGCGGCTGAAAGATGGCGCTAGTCCATACAGGCTGATACAGCGCGGCCAGCAGCAAGCCGACTACAGCGGCATTGATCCCGGCCAGCGCAGCTTGGATGCCTGTATTGCGGCGCAAACGCTCCCAAAATGGCATTGATCCGACGACCAGCAAGAACGAGGGCGCGAAGATAGCCAGCAGACACACAATGCCGCCGATCCAGCCCGACGGGGCGGTGTTCATCGAGGCACCAAGAAACGCGGCGAACGTGAACAAAGGGCCGGGCACCGCTTGAGCTGCCCCGTACCCCGCGAGAAAGGATTCATTGTTGACCCAGCCGGAGGGCACCACTTCGGCTTGCAGTAATGGCAGCACAACGTGACCACCGCCGAACACCAGTGATCCGACACGATAGAAGGAATCCACCATTGCCATGGTTTGACTTGGCATCAGTTCGGCCAACACCGGCAGGCCAATCAGCAAGACAAAGAACAGCGAGAGCCAAAGCACGCCGGCCCGGTGACTGACCGTGATAGGTAGGGGGTCATGCTCAACAACTTTCGCTGGCTTGAACAATAACCGGCCTGCGATGCCTGCGATAGCAATCACGCCAACCTGTCCCCACGCGGACGGCACAAGTAAAACGACGCAGGTAGCAATTGCCATGATGGTGACTCGCAGCCCATCCGTGCATAGGTTACGCGCCATGCCCCATACTGCTTGAGCGACCACGGCCACAGCCACCACTTTTAAGCCATGCAACGCGCCCTGCGAGACGTAATCGCCATAGCTGGAGATGCCGAGCGCAAAAAGGATCAAGGCTATGGCAGACGGCAGCGTGAAGCCAGCCCAAGCAGCCAGCGCCCCGCTGTATCCAGCCCGAGACAGTCCTACCGCTATGCCGACCTGGCTGCTTGCAGGCCCTGGCAAGAACTGACAAAGCGCGACCAAGTCAGCATAGCTCCGTTCGGAGAGCCAGCGCCGCCGTGTGACAAATTCGGCGCGGAAGTAGCCCAAGTGCGCAATGGGGCCGCCAAAAGATGTCAATCCAAGCCGCAGAAAAATAAGAAAGACCGACCATGGTCTGCTGTCATCGGTAGGGTTATTCGTCATACTTTCGCCTTCATGATCTGCAACGAGTTGATCAATAATAAGCGAAATTCGATAACGAAATTCGATATAAATCTAGAAAAAAATACCTCTATGTGTACTACGCAGTTTTAGCTGTGGCTTTCACAGGAGCACGCTTACTTACGGCTTAGCGTGCTTTATTTAATGAGATGGTCACTCCCTCCTTCCCGGTACTATGCTGAGGACAGGCTTTCATTCGGAGAACTATCATGGAAAACATTGCGCTCATTGGTATCGATCTGGGTAAAAACTCTTTCCATATTCATTGCCAGGATCGTCGCGGGAAGGCTGTTTACCGTAAAAAATTTACCCGGCCAAAGTTGATCGAATTTTTGGCGACATGCCCCGCTACAACCATCGCAATGGAAGCCTGTGGCGGTTCTCACTTTATGGCACGCAAGTTGGAAGAGTTGGGGCATTCCCCAAAGCTGATATCACCACAATTTGTCCGCCCGTTCGTTAAAAGCAATAAAAACGACTTTGTCGACGCCGAAGCTATTTGTGAAGCTGCATCGCGTCCGTCTATGCGTTTTGTGCAGCCCAGAACGGAATCTCAGCAGGCAATGCGGGCTCTGCATCGTGTCCGTGAATCCCTGGTTCAGGATAAGGTAAAAACAACCAATCAAATGCATGCTTTTCTGCTGGAATTTGGCATTAGCGTTCCCCGAGGAGCTGCCGTTATTAGCCGACTGAGTACCATTCTTGAGGATAATAGTTTGCCTCTTTACCTCAGCCAGTTATTGCTGAAATTACAACAGCATTATCACTATCTTGTTGAGCAGATTAAAGATTTGGAATCCCAGTTGAAACGAAAGTTGGACGAAGATGAGGTTGGACAGCGCTTGCTGAGCATTCCCTGCGTCGGAACACTGACAGCGAGTACTATTTCAACTGAGATTGGCGACGGGAAGCAGTACGCCAGCAGCCGTGACTTTGCGGTGGCAACAGGGCTTGTACCTCGGCAGTACAGCACGGGAGGTAGGACGACATTGCTGGGAATTAGTAAGCGAGGTAATAAAAAGATCCGAACTTTGTTGGTTCAATGTGCCAGGGTATTCATACAAAAACTGGAACACCAGTCTGGCAAATTGGCCGATTGGGTCAGGGATTTACTGTGCCGGAAAAGCAACTTTGTCGTCACTTGTGCTCTGGCAAACAAGCTGGCCAGAATAGCCTGGGCCCTAACGGCACGACAGCAAACTTATGTAGCATAACGGCAGAAATACACCGGTTTAAAGAATTACTGATCTGGTTTTGCGAATACTGATATTGATGATACTAACGGCCCACCGGCCTGTTGAGGAACCTGTAAAACGGAAAGGCTCATTGAAGCCGTATATTTTCTGGAGGTTCATCAGGCGCGGAACTCATCAAGGCGCGGGAATAAAATCCCATTCAGACGCCGGATAGATTCAAGCAAGCCAACTTGTCGTCAAAATCGGTGTTGCAAAAACGGGAGTGACCATAGATTCCGTTTTCTGAGGTGCCCCCTAATAGTGTTCTTCCATTTCGGTAAAAATCCCTACCATGGATTCCCACTCGTCCGGGGGGTAATGACTCCAACTTATTGATAGTGTTTTATGTTCAGATAAGGGGTCTGACGCTCAGTGGAACGAAAACTCACGTTAAGGGATTTTGGTCATAAGATTATCAAAAAGGATCTTCACCTAGATCCTTTTAAATTAAAAATGAAGTTTTAAATCAATCTAAAGTATATATGAGTAAACTTGGTCTGACAGTTACCAATGCTTAATCAGTGAGGCACCTATCTCAGCGATCTGTCTATTTCGTTCATCCATAGTTGCCTGACTCCCCGTCGTGTAGATAACTACGATACGGGAGGGCTTACCATCTGGCCCCAGTGCTGCAATGATACCGCGAGACCCACGCTCACCGGCTCCAGATTTATCAGCAATAAACCAGCCAGCCGGAAGGGCCGAGCGCAGAAGTGGTCCTGCAACTTTATCCGCCTCCATCCAGTCTATTAATTGTTGCCGGGAAGCTAGAGTAAGTAGTTCGCCAGTTAATAGTTTGCGCAACGTTGTTGCCATTGCTGCAGGCATCGTGGTGTCACGCTCGTCGTTTGGTATGGCTTCATTCAGCTCCGGTTCCCAACGATCAAGGCGAGTTACATGATCCCCCATGTTGTGCAAAAAAGCGGTTAGCTCCTTCGGTCCTCCGATCGTTGTCAGAAGTAAGTTGGCAGCAGTGTTATCACTCATGGTTATGGCAGCACTGCATAATTCTCTTACTGTCATGCCATCCGTAAGATGCTTTTCTGTGACTGGTGAGTACTCAACCAAGTCATTCTGAGAATAGTGTATGCGGCGACCGAGTTGCTCTTGCCCGGCGTCAACACGGGATAATACCGCACCACATAGCAGAACTTTAAAAGTGCTCATCATTGGAAAACGTTCTTCGGGGCGAAAACTCTCAAGGATCTTACCGCTGTTGAGATCCAGTTCGATGTAACCCACTCGTGCACCCAACTGATCTTCAGCATCTTTTACTTTCACCAGCGTTTCTGGGTGAGCAAAAACAGGAAGGCAAAATGCCGCAAAAAAGGGAATAAGGGCGACACGAAAATGTTGAATACTCATACTCTTCCTTTTTCAATATTATTGAAGCATTTACCAGGGTTATTGTCTCATGAGCGGATACATATTTGAATGTATTTAGAAAAATAAACAAATAGGGGTTCCGCGCACATTTCCCCGAAAAGTGCCACCTGACGTCTAAGAAACCATTATTATCATGACATTAACCTATAAAAATAGGCGTATCACGAGGCCTGTGGGAGGAAAATAAAGTGTCATCCTAACTACAGGACCCTGCAACGTAGCAATTCCTGCAAAAATCCATTTAAAACAATGACTTATTTCAATTCTGCCATCTGCAAGCGTTTTGTGGGGATGGAGGCCGGAATCATTAAAGTATCATCCTAATTTTCGCTCAACCTTGGAAAATGCTGAGAATCGTAAAAATAAAGTTTCATCCTTTCCGCTACTAGTTCAAGGCTTTCTTCCGGCCGCCGGCAACAACGCTGCTTGGCTGAGGCGATCCACTTGCGCTACCGCTCACTGATCAGATCGAACTTGAACTCGACGAGCAGCCAACCATCAGGCCGAGCGTGATCGCCAAAAAAAACGGATCATGCGAAATCCTTCGTTGAGTTTGGCGCGGGTTTTAGCAAATCAGCTGGCCCGCGATCCGGTTGAGAGTGATCCGAAGCGGTCCTTGACGACCGGCACAAATCGGCCGATTCTGTTGAAAAAGTAGCTTTAGCGGCAGCCTGCCGATCAGGTGTGCCTGCTGTCGAAGTGGCTGCAAGCCACTTCAAGTTGCCTTCCGGCGTTTCACTGAGCGTCCTTGCTCAGGTTTAAGGGTTAATTTGAGGGTTTCTGCTCGTAGCAGGCATACCTATCCCGTCAGCGGTGGCCCTTGAGGCAAAAGCTTGGCCATGCGGCGCAGGTTCTGCACCATCGCAGCCAAGGTGAATTCGTCAGTGGCACCCGTTAGGCCACGCAGTCGTAAACGGTCGAGTTTCATGATCCGTTTGAGGTGGGCGAAAAGCATCTCCACCTTCTTTCGTTCGCAGCGAGAGACGAGGTACTCCGGTGTCTTGGCGATGCGTCGAGCCACGTCGCGGGCAGCCTCATGGATGCTGCGGACGATCTTCCGATTCGGCGTGTTGGGGCAGCATTTCGCTTTCAACGGGCAGGTGGCGCAGTCGGTTTGGCTGGAGCGGTAAATGACGGTTTTGGCCTTAGTTACCCGCGACCTTTGCTGGGTGAAGGCGCGCCATTCACTGCGTAGCGGTTTGCCGGCTGGGCAGCGATATTCATTGGCGTCCTGACTCCAGTGAAAGTCGTTACTGGAGAGGCTGTCGTCCTTGCGCTCGGTCTTGTCCCACACCGGCACATGCGGTTCGATGTCCTTTTCTTCGACCATCCAGGCCAGCATCGGGGCGGTGCCATAAGCGGTATCGCCGATAAGGCGTTCCGGTGTGAGATCGAACTGCGCCTCGACACGCTCGACCATCGTCCTAGTCGAATCGACTTCGGCGGTACGGTGCGCCGGGGTAGCTTCCACGTCCATGATCACACCGTGCTCAGTGTCGATCAGGTAATTCGTGGAGTAGGCAAAAAAGGCCGGGCCACCTGGCGCTGCTGTCCAACGGGACTGAGGATCAGTGAGCGAAATTTTCTTGGGAAGAGCCTCAGCCAGCGCCTCTTCATCAAGGGCTTCGAGGTACTCGCGCACTGCGCGGCTGCTGAGCTTTGGATCGTTCCAATCGACCTCATCTCCCGCCACCCCACGTTGCCGGCTGGCATCCGCCTTAATGATGCTGGCGTCGACGGCGAAACCTTCACCCTTGACTAGGCCGGCTGCCATGCAGCGCCGCAGCACCTCATTGAATAACCAGCGGAATAGATCGCTGTCACGAAAACGCCCATGGCGATTCTTCGAGAAGGTCGAGTGATTGGGGACTTCGTCTTCCAGACCCAACCGGCAGAACCAGCGATAGGCCAGGTTCAGGTGCACCTCTTCGCACAATCGCCGCTCGGAACGAATGCCATAGCAGTAGCCGACGACCAGCATGCGCACCATCAACTCCGGGTCAATCGAGGGACGCCCGATGGGGCTATAGAAATCTGCCAGGTAGGCACGTAGATCACTGAGATCCAAGCACTGGTCGATGCTGCGCAGGAGATGTTGGGCCGGGACGTGATCTTCCAGATTGAACGAGTAGAACAGGCGCTGCTGTCCTCCCGGTAACTGTCCCATCATGCTGTTCGCCCCCACGCTCGCTGACAAAGCAATTTTGCCAACGGCATGGGGAGGCCGCTACTTTTTCAACAGAATCGGCCGCACACAGCCATTCGGCTCAACAGAACCCTGCCTTTACCCCACCAAACTCCGGAAACTCGCCCGGTAGTCCGTCGGCTTGAGATGCACATGTTGGCTGAGGTCGCCGGGTAGCGTGAACAGGCGCGGACCGTCCCGAAACTGGAACACGCGATACAGATGGAATTGATCGCCCGCCTCCTTGGAGAATTCGAGTTCGTTGTGGCTGACCAAGAAAGACGAGCCTACCCCGCCATTGGTGGTTTTCACCTCGATGAAGCGCTCATGGGCGTCCTCTTCGAACGACAGGATGTCGAACCCCGCACCGTCTCCCTGGGTGTCGGACACCCAATCCAGCCGCTGAAAAAGCTCTGGGTGGCCGAGCTCGGTCAGGCGTTGCTGTTCGTAGCCAATCACCCACTGCTCCCCTGCCCGGCCCAGCTTGCGGTTGGCTTCATCGCGAGCGGCATAATCGAACTTTCGCGGTAGGCGTTGCCGTAGAGATGCCGGGGTACGCACAAGCACTTCACGGGCGGGTGGTTCTACCAAAGCCGCTCGGTAGGTTTTGTCACCCGGAAGTTTTACCTCCTCCAGGGCATCGACAAGAGCGCCGACCGTCTGCTGATGTTCCAGAACGTAGGCGTGTACGGATTTACGCAGCAGCAGTTGGCTGTTGCCGCGTGGCTTGTAGCCGTTGATATAGGGCAGGCCCAGGGCATCGAGTACGGCGCTAATGTTCTGGTGCTTGAGCTCGACTGAAGACTTGCTGCGACCGTTCAGCAGTTGGCGCAGTGCCTGGTTGTGCTCGGACTTGTGGTACGGCTCCCCAGCCGCCTCGGCACGCAGCATGTCGAAATAGTCTTCGACCGTGGCCAGGACCTCTTCTTCGGACCAGTCTTCGCCGATGCGAATGATGCGAAACCCGAGCCGCGTCAGCGCCGGAACGACGGTCGTCTCGCCACCGGAGAAGCTGTCAGCAGTGAGCGGGCCCTGCTCGGGAAATTGCTTGCCGAAGGCCACACCGGCGATGGCCTTGGAATCGCAATCGGTGCCGGTCTTCGGATCACGTACCAGGAAGTCGCGGGACTTGCCGTAGCCGTGGCGCGCCAGGAATTTCGTGCGGCCCAGTTGCACGAACTCATCGATGGCAGCCTGCACGGCGGCGGGGCTTCGAAGCTGGGAGAGTTGAGACACAGGGTCCTTCCTTACTGTCATGGTGTGCCGGGAACCGCCGAGCCACGAGATTATGAGTAGCCCCTGAACAGAAACGTCACGATAAAAGCCGTGAACGCCACCAGGCCCATTAAATCCCTTGCGTATTTGCAGCCCGTGCTGTCCAAACCTGTACCAGGTCCGATCAACACGCTCCAACCATTGAGGTACGAAAACACCGCCTGACCGAACAAAAAATGCGTGATAGCCGCCGCAGCCATGACGCCGGAATCGTCAGACAGGCTGTAGCTGTTGACCATTGCCCTGTACGCCTGCATCTGAAATGGCTATTGCCCTGATGGGAGCCGGCTTTTCAGCCACCGACACCAGCGATGCCGTCAATATTCTTTACCCGATAACCATGACCGTACAAGCTAACAAGGCCTGGCAAGCCAGCGGACTTAAAAAGTCTTTTTTTCTACCATCCCACAAAAAAGTTCGTGGTGGAGAAAAGATAAGCTATGCAAGGCTTTAGGAGACGTGGTTTTTCAGGATGACGAAGAACGATTCGGCGCTAGGTGCAACATAGGTGCATCGCACGAGCGCTAGGAACGGCGAAAAAAGGCGGACGTGGCGAAATCGGTAGACGCAGCAGACTTTAAAATTGGAGTGCCCGCGGGGAAATCCGCGGAGTAGAACCGCTCAAAGTCGGGGAACGCTAACGGGCAATACCCTAAGCCAATCCCGAGCCAAGCCCCTTCGGGGGAAGGTGTAGAGACTGGACGGGCGGCGCCTAAAGCCTTCGGGCAATGGCGAAGGGACAGTCCAGACCACGAACGTCATCAGACGGCGGCGAAAGTCGAGGTGGTACGAAAATCTGCTTCTCTGTGAGAGTACGGGTTCGAGTCCCGTCGTCCGCACCACAAAGCCAAACATCCCTGCGATGATCGACCTCTGGGCGTTTGGTCGTGAGCCCGCCACCCTCGCGCTACGCTTTGCGCAGGCGTCGAAGGCGATCAGGTGCGCCCATCGATTCCGTCGAGCACCATCGCTGCGAGTTCATCGCTGGTGTGTGCACCACTATCGAGAACACGGGTTGTGCATGGAAGCCGTTCCCTTGCGGCCAAGCATCGGGCGACATTCGCTAATCGCCACTCTCGAATCTCCGCATTTCGATTCGGGTCAGGATGCATGGTCTGGTTCGCGATCCGGTGACGCAATAGGTCCTCGTTGAGCGTCAGAAAGATGTGCAGCAGCTGATCGTCGATCCGCCTTACCCCGTCGAGTATCTCAGTCAGATAGTCCGGGTGCACGAGCGTCATTGGGATGATGATGTCCTGCGAGTAATTCCTTCGAATCTCCCTGACCGCCGCGATCGTAAGTCCCCTCCACAAGGGGAGATCCTGATAGTCTCCGCTCGCTGGCATGGGGACCGTTTCTTTCACCACGAACCCGATTTCCTCGGGGTCAAAGATCAGCGATTTGGAACGCCGATCGCGCAGCCGCTTAGCGAGCGTCGTCTTTCCGGCGCCGAAAGGTCCGTTGATCCAGATTATCATTGTCGACGGCCTCTAACCTGAAGGCTCGCAAGAGCGCTCGACGGCCTCGTGCGGAGGCACGATCGGAGTGGTTCCGAAATGCTTCTCAAGATAGGTGACGCCGAACGTCACGATGTCCTGCGCGTCGAACAGGTAGCACTGAGCAAAGCCCACGACACCTTCTCGATGGCGACCGAGCTTCACGTAAGCATTTGCTATAGTTTCAACCGCATCCGGCTTTCCTTCGATAGCAAAGCAATCGAGAATGCCGTTTGAATCGTAATCCGATGCCGTTTTCCAGGCGACTTCACCGTCTCTTCCAAGCATCGGCATCTCATACGTCACCCACCGTTTGTTGGGGATATCGGCAACCGCCTCGGCGTAGTGCAATGCGGTAACGGAGTTTAGCGGCGCACCCAACAGCAGGGCCTTCCCGCCAAGGCGAACGAACCGCTCGACGGGCGATCCTTCCCCCAAGGCGTGACCGAGTTCGTGAGGCTCCGTCAGCGTTTCAGCCAGCGGACCAACCGCGACCATCGATGCATCGGGGTGCGCGCTGCGCCGCGCGCCGGGGGCTTGAACCAGAAATTGATTCAGCAGGCCGAACCCACGGTAAGTCCCGGCTGTTGCGGGATCGAACGGCAGCCAGGTACGGCGGGCTTCGTCATCCAGCCGAGCGCCATTCAGAGTCTCCTCGTAGGGTGATCGGTCCCACGACGCGTATCCCATCACAGTGCCAGTCGGCCCAACCGCGGAGCGTAACGCGGCAACGACCGTCTCCGCTCCTCCTTCGACCGGACCAATCGCTTTAAGTGAGGCATGCACCATCAAGAGGTCACCGGTTTGGACTCCGAGTTTTTGAAGCGCCTCCGTTATTGCCTTCCGCGTATGCATCGCGATATCTCCTCTAAACTGCAAAACACTATACGGGGTCTGACGCTCAGTGGAACGAAAACTCACGTTAAGGGATTTTGGTCATGAGATTATCAAAAAGGATCTTCACCTAGATCCTTTTAAATTAAAAATGAAGTTTTAAATCAATCTAAAGTATATATGAGTAAACGGCACTGTTGCAAATAGTCGGTGGTGATAAACTTATCATCCCCTTTTGCTGATGGAGCTGCACATGAACCCATTCAAAGGCCGGCATTTTCAGCGTGACATCATTCTGTGGGCCGTACGCTGGTACTGCAAATACGGCATCAGTTACCGTGAGCTGCAGGAGATGCTGGCTGAACGCGGAGTGAATGTCGATCACTCCACGATTTACCGCTGGGTTCAGCGTTATGCGCCTGAAATGGAAAAACGGCTGCGCTGGTACTGGCGTAACCCTTCCGATCTTTGCCCGTGGCACATGGATGAAACCTACGTGAAGGTCAATGGCCGCTGGGCGTATCTGTACCGGGCCGTCGACAGCCGGGGCCGCACTGTCGATTTTTATATCTCCTCCCGTCGTAACAGCAAAGCTGCATACCGGTTTCTGGGTAAAATCCTCAACAACGTGAAGAAGTGGCAGATCCCGCGATTCATCAACACGGATAAAGCGCCCGCCTATGGTCGCGCGCTTGCTCTGCTCAAACGCGAAGGCCGGTGCCCGTCTGACGTTGAACACCGACAGATTAAGTACCGGAACAACGTGATTGAATGCGATCATGGCAAACTGAAACGGATAATCGGCGCCACGCTGGGATTTAAATCCATGAAGACGGCTTACGCCACCATCAAAGGTATTGAGGTGATGCGTGCACTACGCAAAGGCCAGGCCTCAGCATTTTATTATGGTGATCCCCTGGGCGAAATGCGCCTGGTAAGCAGAGTTTTTGAAATGTAAGGCCTTTGAATAAGACAAAAGGCTGCCTCATCGCTAACTTTGCAACAGTGCCTTGAAATGTAAGGCCTTTGAATAAGACAAAAGGCTGCCTCATCGCTAACTTTGCAACAGTGCCTTTTCGAGAATCGCAATGCCTTGATTCCCGTGCCGCGCCGGTTGCCTTGGCGGGCTTGTCACAAACCTACGTTTTCAAGAAGAAGGAAACCGCATGCCCCGCCGTTCGATCCTCTCCGCCGCCGAGCGCGAAAGCCTGCTGGCGTTGCCGGACACCAAGGATGAGTTGATCCGTCACTACACGTTCAGCGAAAGCGACCTCTCCATCATCCGGCAGCGGCGCGGCCCGGCCAATCGGCTGGGCTTCGCGGTGCAGCTCTGCTACCTGCGCTTTCCCGGCGTCATCCTTGGCGCTGATGAGCCACCGTTCCCGCCATTGCTGAGACTGGTCGCCAACCAGCTCAAGGTCGGCATCGAAAGCTGGGACGAGTACGGGCAGCGTGAGCAGACCCGACGCGAGCACCTGGTCGAGCTGCAAACGGTGTTCGGCTTCCAGCCGTTCACGATTGGCCACTACCGGCAGGCTGTCCAGTTGCTGACCGAGCTGGCCATGCAAACCGACAAGGGCATCGTGCTGGCCAGAGCCTTGATCGAGCACCTGCGGCGGCAGTCGGTCATTGTGCCCGCCCTCAACGCCGTCGAGCGGGCGAGCGCCGAAGCGATTACCCGCGCCAACCGGCGTCTCTACGACGCCTTGGCTGAGCCGCTGACGGACGTGCATCGCCGTCGCCTCGACGATCTGCTCAAGCGCCGCGACAACGGCAAGACGACGTGGCTGGCCTGGCTGCGGCAATCCCCGGTCAAACCGAACTCGCGGCACATGCTGGAACACATCGAACGCCTCAAGGCGTGGCAGGCGCTCGACCTGCCCTCCGGCATCGAGCGGCTGGTTCACCAGAACCGGCTGCTCAAGATCGCCCGCGAGGGCGGCCAGATGACGCCCGCCGACCTGGCGAAGTTCGAGCCGCAGCGGCGTTACGCGACCCTGGTGGCGCTCGCCATCGAGGGCATGGCCACCGTCACCGACGAAATCATCGACCTGCATGACCGCATCCTGGGCAAGCTGTTCAATGCCGCCAAGAACAAGCATCAGCAGCAGTTCCAGGCATCCGGCAAGGCGATCAATGCCAAGGTGCGGCTGTTCGGGCGCATCGGCCAGGCGCTGATCGAGGCCAAGCAAGCGGGCCGCGATCCGTTCGCCGCCATCGAGGCCGTCATGTCCTGGGATGCTTTCGCCGAGAGCGTCACCGAAGCGCAGCGGCTCGCGCAACCCGAGGACTTCGATTTCCTGCACCGCATCGGCGAGAGCTACGCCACGCTGCGCCGCTACGCGCCGGAATTTCTCGACGTGCTCAAGTTGCGGGCCGCGCCCGCCGCCAAGGACGTACTCGACGCCATCGAGGTGCTGCGCAGCATGAACAGCGACAACGCCCGCAAGGTGCCCACCGACGCGCCGACCGAGTTCATCAAGCCGCGCTGGCAGAAGCTGGTGATGACCGACACCGGCATCGACCGGCGCTACTACGAACTGTGCGCGCTGTCGGAGCTGAAGAACGCGCTGCGCTCCGGCGACATCTGGGTGCAAGGCTCGCGCCAGTTCAAGGACTTCGAGGACTACCTGGTGCCGCCCGCGAAATTCGCCAGCCTCAAGCAGGCCAGCGAATTGCCGCTGGCCGTGGCCACCGATTGCGACCAGTACCTGCATGACCGGCTGACGCTGCTGGAAACGCAGCTCGCCACCGTCAACCGCATGGCGCTGGCCAACGAGCTGCCGGACGCCATCATCACGGAGTCGGGCCTGAAGATCACGCCGCTCGATGCGGCGGTGCCCGATACCGCACAGGCCCTGATCGACCAGACGGCGATGATCCTACCGCACGTCAAGATCACCGAATTGCTGCTGGAGGTAGACGAATGGACGGGCTTCACCCGGCACTTCGCCCACCTGAAGTCAGGCGACCTGGCCAAGGACAAAAACCTGTTGCTGACCACGATCCTCGCCGACGCGATCAACCTGGGCCTGACCAAGATGGCGGAATCGTGCCCCGGCACGACCTACGCCAAGCTGGCCTGGCTGCAAGCCTGGCACATCCGCGACGAAACCTACGGGGCGGCACTGGCCGAGCTGGTCAACGCGCAGTTCCGACATCCCTTCGCCGGGCATTGGGGCGACGGCACCACGTCATCGTCGGACGGCCAGAACTTCCGCACCGGCAGCAAGGCCGAGAGCACCGGCCACATCAATCCGAAATACGGCAGCAGCCCAGGGCGGACGTTCTACACCCATATCTCCGACCAGTACGCGCCGTTCCACACCAAGGTCGTGAACGTCGGCGTGCGCGACTCGACCTACGTGCTCGACGGCCTGCTGTATCACGAATCCGACCTGCGGATCGAGGAGCACTACACCGACACGGCAGGGTTCACGGACCACGTCTTCGCGTTGATGCACCTGCTGGGCTTCCGCTTCGCCCCGCGCATTCGTGACCTGGGCGACACCAAGCTCTACATCCCGAAGGGCGATGCCACCTACGAGGCGTTGAAACCGATGATCGGCGGCACGCTCAACATCAAGCACGTCCGCGCCCATTGGGATGAAATCCTGCGGATGGCCACCTCGATCAAGCAGGGCACGGCGACGGCCTCGCTGATGCTCAGGAAGCTTGGCAGCTACCCGCGCCAGAACGGCCTGGCCGTCGCCCTGCGTGAGCTGGGACGCATCGAGCGCACACTGTTCATCCTGGACTGGCTGCAAAGCGTCGAGCTGCGCCGCCGCGTGCATGCCGGGCTGAACAAAGGCGAGGCGCGCAACGCGCTGGCCCGCGCCGTGTTCTTCAACCGCCTGGGGGAAATCCGCGACCGCAGCTTCGAGCAGCAGCGCTACCGGGCCAGCGGCCTCAACCTGGTGACGGCGGCCATCGTGCTATGGAACACGGTCTATCTGGAGCGGGCCGCGAACGCCTTGCGTGGCCACGGTCAAGCCGTCGATGACGGCCTGTTGCAGTACCTGTCGCCGCTCGGCTGGGAGCACATCAACCTGACCGGCGATTACCTCTGGCGCAGCAGCGCCAAGATCGGCGCGGGCAAGTTCAGGCCGCTACGGCCGCTGCAACCGGCTTAGCGTGCTTTATTTAATGAGATGGTCACTCCCTCCTTCCCGGTACTATGCTGAGGACAGGCTTTCATTCGGAGAACTATCATGGAAAACATTGCGCTCATTGGTATCGATCTGGGTAAAAACTCTTTCCATATTCATTGCCAGGATCGTCGCGGGAAGGCTGTTTACCGTAAAAAATTTACCCGGCCAAAGTTGATCGAATTTTTGGCGACATGCCCCGCTACAACCATCGCAATGGAAGCCTGTGGCGGTTCTCACTTTATGGCACGCAAGTTGGAAGAGTTGGGGCATTCCCCAAAGCTGATATCACCACAATTTGTCCGCCCGTTCGTTAAAAGCAATAAAAACGACTTTGTCGACGCCGAAGCTATTTGTGAAGCTGCATCGCGTCCGTCTATGCGTTTTGTGCAGCCCAGAACGGAATCTCAGCAGGCAATGCGGGCTCTGCATCGTGTCCGTGAATCCCTGGTTCAGGATAAGGTAAAAACAACCAATCAAATGCATGCTTTTCTGCTGGAATTTGGCATTAGCGTTCCCCGAGGAGCTGCCGTTATTAGCCGACTGAGTACCATTCTTGAGGATAATAGTTTGCCTCTTTACCTCAGCCAGTTATTGCTGAAATTACAACAGCATTATCACTATCTTGTTGAGCAGATTAAAGATTTGGAATCCCAGTTGAAACGAAAGTTGGACGAAGATGAGGTTGGACAGCGCTTGCTGAGCATTCCCTGCGTCGGAACACTGACAGCGAGTACTATTTCAACTGAGATTGGCGACGGGAAGCAGTACGCCAGCAGCCGTGACTTTGCGGTGGCAACAGGGCTTGTACCTCGGCAGTACAGCACGGGAGGTAGGACGACATTGCTGGGAATTAGTAAGCGAGGTAATAAAAAGATCCGAACTTTGTTGGTTCAATGTGCCAGGGTATTCATACAAAAACTGGAACACCAGTCTGGCAAATTGGCCGATTGGGTCAGGGATTTACTGTGCCGGAAAAGCAACTTTGTCGTCACTTGTGCTCTGGCAAACAAGCTGGCCAGAATAGCCTGGGCCCTAACGGCACGACAGCAAACTTATGTAGCATAACGGCAGAAATACACCGGTTTAAAGAATTACTGATCTGGTTTTGCGAATACTGATATTGATGATACTAACGGCCCACCGGCCTGTTGAGGAACCTGTAAAACGGAAAGGCTCATTGAAGCCGTATATTTTCTGGAGGTTCATCAGGCGCGGAACTCATCAAGGCGCGGGAATAAAATCCCATTCAGACGCCGGATAGATTCAAGCAAGCCAACTTGTCGTCAAAATCGGTGTTGCAAAAACGGGAGTGACCATAGATTCCGTTTTCTGAGACGACCCCTGATCGGGCTGAATGAGCAGGAATTTCCTGGCGGCAAACCCGATGATGTTTACAGCGTTCGCACATCGATGAACACCCCTCCGGCCGAAGAGGAAATCGAGGAGGAACGTCGGCTGTTTTATGTCGGTATCACTCGCACAAAACAGCAGCTAAATCTGGTGGTCCCTCTTGATGAAGGGCTTGCGCGGTGGCTCAAAAACCGCTGGGATAGCACCCCGAAGAAGTCACCGATAGCTACTCGCTTCGTCTATGAGGCTGGCTGGACTGCTTGTGCGGTTACCAGTGATGCGATCTATAACAGCACGGTAGAGAAACAGAAGGCTGACTTCAGCAAGTTTCACCAATGGTATCTAAGAGATCTTCAGCGGCTAAAAGTCTAGGGCTACCGATACTTTTCGATTTCAGACAGGTGCTCGTTATCCAGATCAATTGTGGCTTTTCTTTCAGAAGCGAGCTTCTTCGCTCGCTTTGCATACTGAAGCCCCTTGGCTGGCTGCTCTCCGCGTAGGATCTGTTCAGCCTGCTTGCTCGTGCTGTGCCCCAGAAAGCGTTCGTACTGCTCGTCAGATACCTCAGTGCCGATCAGTCGTTCGATCCAGCCGCTTTTCGGCGGGTAACTTACGCCCAGCGCAAGCAACTGCCTTTTCTGTACCCACTATTTCCGGCGCGGCCGGCTTCAATCAAGGCTTTGGTTAGAACTACAGCCATTTGGGGACTCTCATACACAAACCTGAACCATGCGGGTCTGATTGGCGGTCAAGATAGCAGCGCATCGAAATCAACACTGAACTCTGCTTCTAAGAACTCAATCGTGGCTGGTTGGCTATCGAGCGATGCTTCCCGTGTAGACTCCAGTGCGCACTCCAATCGACGCAGCAGAGTAAACGGCAAAATGATCTTGCCGAAGTCGGTATGCTTGAAATCCCCCCCCACAGGTCTTCCGCGTTCTTCCAAATGAAATCAGCTTGCGAAGCAGCCGAACCTACGAACTCTGCCATCTTGGCCTCCAACCAACTTTTGCACGAAACGGCACATCTTCCAAAAGAGGGTTGTCAACCAAGTTTTGCACAAAACGGACTTTGATCCATTTCTAACTAAAATCTACAATCCAACCTCAGATTGCAAATAGCCTATGTTTATTACAGATGGTATGGTTCGTGTTTTTGTTTATTCGATGGCAACTGTACTCTTTCTGCCGCTTGGCTTGTTGAAAAGCACGTGGTGGTTTTCACCATTGTTTGCGATAGCTGCTATTGATTACTTAATGTTTCTGCGTCGACAAGGCTAGTTGCTGAACCTCATACCTCAGAGCAATCTGTATGTTTTTTACACCACTGGTTAAAAGGTCAGGCTACGTTCCTGACGTTTTTTAAAAAACAGTTTTATGTTTGATGCGTTACTGGTCTGTCTGGTAACCCAGTGGTACATTACCATTATTAAGGCTGGCTGGCGGTGGTGCATCATGCTTAAACGACCCTCTCTGAGCGTACTTTCCGACAGTCCTGTGCACCGCACCACTTACCCGGCAGGCCTATGTCTTGGTTATTCTTCGTTGTACCTTTTTCTTCAGCTTTATCCCTGACATGTCTGTCTGAACAGTTCTAAGCAAACCGGAATGTTGTCATGGCCAAAGTACAAGGGCTCTTTGTTGGATACCGAAAATTCGCTGTTGATCGCGACTGGCTTCGTCAGCAGGAAGAACAACGTTATCGGGATCGCCAGCGACAATTTGATGAATGGTCCAGGAAATGGGTCACTGTAACCAGGCTCAAAGAGACTCGTTTATGGACTGACGGAGCCATCAGGCGATGGTTGGGTGAACCTCAGCAGCAGGGTAAATATAAAGTTTTCCCCGTTGAAGCGGTTTTGGCTGCTGAGAAGTTGAATGAGTTTCGGCTCTGGCTTAAACCCCGACTGGAAAAGAAACGTGCCCAGCACCACCACTTTTTAATTCCATTTCTGTAAAGTAGAAACAACGGCAGTTCCGGCCGCATTCAAGGCTTCGGCATCTGGTCAGAAATAAAGCGCCATTTTTCAGTATAAGGGAGGTTAGATAGTGGAAGGTATTGAGACACTGAGTTTGCAGCTTGATGAGAATGAAACTATGGCCCTTGCTCAATTAGTTAAACGTCTGAGCTGGAGCGATCTTCGTGGCTGTGCTGTGAGTGACGAAGAAGCCTGGGTAATGAAAAGCGCAATTGAAAAATTACAACAGGCGTTAAGGGAAGAAGGTTATGCGCCTCGATGAGGCTGGCTTCGTTCTTTATTCCGATAACAAATTTGCTTAAGGACTAACTATGAGCCAGCACTGGTATGAGGTGAAAAGCAATCAGGGAATTGTTCAGGTGATTGTTGGGAGAAGATATTAATGTAATGCGTTTCTGCATTACATCAAGCAGATTAGCTTTTTCTGGTCAAAATAGACGATGTGATTTTTCTTTAGCCGAAGTCCATCCGCTCCCCACGCAACCGGTAAAGGTTCGCAGGTTTAATAAAGATAGGTTTCGTATCTCCCTAAGGGTGGGATAGGTAAACTCATAATGGCATCTGTGTTTACTATGTAAGTATTCGGGTAAAATTCATCTAATACAGTAAAGTTTAGTTTCTTACAAAAGCTTAATAAATATGGGTTTTTCACGTCTTCTATTACAACATCGCACCAGGGATTCGATTCACAGCAAAGCTTCAGAAAAGACTTAAACCATCCCTTGTTTTGTATTTCTTCCGGAAGCCGTACCACATGTATGGTCAGACAATCTCCATGATAACGATTAGTACTTTGTCTAAGCCCTACAACAATCCCCTTTTCTTGAATCTGTACACCTGCCTGATGCTCTTTCATGTCGGGCGTATAGTGCCTTGCTCTGTTTAACCAGGCCACCAGCTGCTGAGCCGTACTTGGTGATTCTTCAGCTATCCATTTCAGGTACTTGATGCGGTCCATATGCGCCTCCCTGTACGATTTCCAATGAACAAAGGCTCTACAGTATTAAGCTGCTGTAGAGCTCATTCAACCAAGCTCAAACTGTGCGTATTAAAGGATGCCTAACCTTTTTGTTTCATCGATCCACGGTCTGAATTCTTCCAGTAGATTATCATATAACTTTTCATCGCTAATCGAACCGAAATCATCCATGGCAAAGAAGTGGGTGTTATCAACCCGGCGGTCAGTAAAGTCATCCAGATTTTTGAGGATACCGTAGCTTGAACCACCCAGGCCGACAAACTTCCAGAAGATGGGGTAGTTGGCAGAACGCCGGATTGCATCTTTAATCGCCCGGGTCTTGCTGATCCCGCCATCGGTAATAAATACAACATACACCGGGATTTTCGAGTCCTTAAAGTAGTCGACTATTTCTTCCATCACAGGAGGCTCGTTGTTTGTCCCTCCGAGGCCCGGCAGGTTCTCCCAGGCTGAACGCTTTCCAGCCCCGCGAATGGACTGAATATATGTGTCCAGGTTGTCCAGTGTGACGTTTGGATACTTCTTATGCTTCTCTCCAAATCCCCAGACATCCATTTCACCGTCGTCGTCGAACTGGGCGGCAAGAACGGCGATGCGGTCCAGCACAGACTGAACGTTACCCTTACTGAACTGGCCACTCATTGAGCCGGATGCGTCAAGTACAAATGCAACCGCTGCCTCAAGGGTGTCCAGTTTATTTTTAGTAAGACTGACCGAGGCTTTTTTAGCGAGGCTTACAAGGCGCGGAGATCTGGTTTCCAGTTTCTTTTCCAGACTGATACGAGCAGGCTTTGCTGGCTGCGGAGCTGGCTGTGCGACATCAACGCCATAGCTAATGGCCAGAGGCTCAAGACCACCGTTGAAACCCTGCCCGAGCGCACGAAGCTTCCAGGCGCCATTGTGCCGATATACTTCACCCAGGATAATTGCTTTCTCACTGCGGCCCTGAGTCTCAGCCTGGAACTCAGCGATTCCTTGAGCCTGCATGCTCAACGAACTGAGCCCACTGATGGTATCTTCACCATCAATGACAACTGTGATTGCAATTTTACTGATGTTCGCAGGAACACGATCCAGTGCTATCTCAATGCTGGACTGCTGAGAACCGGTAACGAGCTTTACTGCCCCTTCAGGAGAAGACAGATTATTGTAAAAGATAAAGTCAGAATCGCCGCTGACCTTTCCCTGAGCATTAAGCAGGAACAGGCAGGTATCGGGTTCGCCTTTAAAGCCGGATTTGGTAGGGTACTGAAGATTCAGCCTGATCGCAGATTGCTGAAGTGGTATGTTTTGTCCGGATTGTAGATTCACATTAACTCTCCTGATTTTTGATTATTTTAAAGCGCAGCGTTTATATAGGTTCCCCTGGCTTAGTTCAGGACGCTGGATTTCTGGTGAGGCGTATATATGGTGTGACACCATATTTCATCACGTTGAAGTTTCTATACCTGTTGAATTGGAATTTCCATTGGTCGGGTATTTTATCTTCCAGAACCCGTGCCTTCATAAGTCGCAAACGTAACATATATCAGAGGGGCATGCTGTTGATATAAGGCACGGAATACAGGCTTTAACCAGCAACCAGAGAAAAATCCGTTTCCTGCCTTTAAAAGGCTCACGTCAGAATTAACATCTCTCTGCTTTCTGAGATTCCCGAACCCTTTCTGCCCCCCCCCTCCTGATAGCGGATCGCAACCAAAAAAAACCCCGGCATTGCCGGGGTATGATTCAGCGTTATTTTAGATGTTAACGCCGTGCTGGGAGGCAAGAGCCGCCAGGCCACCGGCAAAGCCCTGACCGACAGCTTTAAACTTCCACTCAGCGCCATGACGATACAGTTCACCGAAGACCATAGCGGTTTCGGTTGAGGCATCTTCAGACAGATCGAAACGGGCAATTTCCGTGCCGTTGTCGTTGTTGTAAACGCGCATGAAGCTGTTGCTCACCATGCCGAAGTTTTGTTTACGCGCTTCTGCATCATAGATGGTAACGGCAAACACCAGTTTTTTGATATCTGCTGAGACTTTGGTCAGATCGATTTTGACCTGCTCATCGTCGCCGTCGCCTTCACCGGTACGGTTGTCGCCCTGGTGCTCTACCGCGCCATCAGGGCTGGTTTTGTTATTGAAGAAAATGAAATGCGCATCTGACAACACTTTACCGTCTTCGCCTACTGCGAACACGGAAGCGTCCAGGTCAAAACCCTGACCATCGGTTACACGGGCATCCCAGCCTAGGCCAACCATAGCAACATTCATGGTTGGTGCTTCTTTGGTCAGAGATACATTGCCGCCTTTTACGAGAGAAACTGCCATTTTTAGCTCCTGCAAACAGTTGAATGAGGGCTGCATTAACAGCCCCGGGTAGAAAAGTTACTTTTTGATCAGGACGCGTTAATGCCGTACTGAGCACATACAGATGCCAGACCACCAGCATAACCCTGACCTACTGCGCGGAATTTCCACTCACCATTGTGGCGATACAGCTCGCCGAACAGCATGGCAGTCTCAGTGGACGCATCTTCGGTCAGATCGTAGCGAGCAACTTCAGTCTGGTTATCGTCATTAACCAGACGAATAAACGCACCGGATACCTGACCAAAGCTCTGGCGACGAGCCTGAGCATCGTGGATGGTCACAACGAAGATGATCTTGTCAACTTCAGACGGGACGGCGTCCAGTTTAATTTTCAGCGATTCATCATCACCATCGCCCTCACCGGTGCGGTTATCGCCGGTGTGCGTTACGGAACCGTCGGATGACGTCAGGTTGTTATAGAAGATGAAATCTGAATCGCCGCGCACTTTGCCGTTTGAGGCCAGCAGGAATGCTGAAGCATCCAGGTCAAAGTCCTGACCGTCTGTTGAACGCGCATCCCAGCCAAGGCCCACCAGGACGTTTTTCATTGACGGAGCTGCTTTACTTAGGGAGACGTTCCCGCCTTTGGAAAGAGAAACACTCATAAAATAACCTCTTCGATTAGTAATTGTTCAGGTTAACACTTAAGGGGATTAACTCCCCTTTTCCTCAGATTCAGGTTTGCCCGGGAACATGACGCTTGCGAGAATGCCCAGCGCCAGTACACCCAGTACAACATACAGGCTGGTTGTTGCCGCGATGCTGTAACCATGATGCCAGATGTGATCGGTCGCATTCAGGCCGAGTTTTGCCGCGATGAAGAACAGCAGCACGATAACGGCCTTCTCCAGATGAACCAGGTACTGTTTCAGTGCCTCAAGGACAAAGTACAGAGTACGCAGGCCCAGGATAGCAAACATCATGGCACTATAGACGATAAGCGGTTCACGACTGACGGCAATGATTGCCGGTACCGAGTCAAACGCGAACATTACGTCCGAGAGTTCAACCACAGCCACACACAGGAACAGCGGGGTCGCATACAGCGCCGCTTTTTTACCACGGCCAATGGTGACATCGCTGTTTTCTGGTTTCGCCAGTTCAGCATCCACTTCCTTCTGGTTAAGCAGGAAGGCATGCCCTCTGAGCTTCGGCCAGATAGGGAAGAAGCGTTTAACCATGCGGTAAGCCAGATGCTGGGAGTAATCCTCAATTTCATCATCGTCATCACCGCTTTTAAGCATCATGACCGCTGTCCAGGCAACGATAATAGCGAAGACAACTTCAACATACGGCCCCAGACTCAGCAGGCTCGTACCGATGGCGACAAAGATGCCCCTGAAGACAATGGCACCAATGATCCCCCAGTAGAGAACACGGTGGCGATAACGATCCGGAACGGCGAACCAGGAGAAGATGGCCATCATGACGAACAGGTTATCGACCGACAGCACTTTCTCCAGCGCATAACCCGTGACAAACAGACTGGCAACCTCAGCACCGTGGTGGATATAGAGGAAACCGGCAAATGCCATCGCAACCACAACCCAGAATACGGACCAGAGCGCCGCACTCTTCAGCGAAATAGGCTTGTCATCACGGTGCATAAACAGGTCAATAAAGATGGCACCGACTGAAAGCGCAATAAAAACAATGACCGTTTCAGTCGGGAAGCCGATGTGTGTGGAAACCATATTTTACCCTTAGGGATGTGGATCAGAGGCCAAATTCAGCCGGGTCGAAGCCCAACGCGATAGCGATCTCGCGGGAGGCCAGTTTCTCGTCCTGATCGAAGTTACCGTCACTTTTCGCAACGGCAATACCAACACGTAAGGCCAGCTGAGCGGCCTCAGGCTGATCTTTCAGCGCCAGGATGTATTTCATGGTTTCGCCCTTGCCGATTTCAACATCGAAATCGAAGCTTGAAACCAGTTTATTGAAGAACTCAATCACCTCATTGGTATCGAAGACCTTCAGCTCTTCTGAAGAGCGCAGAAAGCCCATCATTTTCTGCTTTTCTTCCGAACTTACGCCGTCACTCGATACGGCAATACGGGCACATACAGCAACGGTGCCCTGCATGAATTTTTTGTTTTTGAAACGGCCAACCTGGCGGGTCAGTTCGTCACGGCCTGAGTTAATGGCACCTTTAACTTTGTCGAAAAAGCTCATACCTGTTTCCTTTGTTGCTGTGTTATTTAGAACCGGCGCTCCAGCGAAATCCCCAGCCAAATGCCCGGTCCATTTCGTCCTGGCCTTTGAAGTACTGGTTAATTCGCTCGACTTTAATTGCGCCGTTTTCGTTTACGAGTCTGGCAATGGCGCACAATGTGCGACGGTTTTCACCTTCGGTCAGGCGGGTCTCAATGGGCGGTTGATCCGGCACATGAATGGTGACCACACCATCAGTCTTGTCCCAGCTGGGAACACCTTCATAAATAAAGGCGTAAATCAGCACTTCGCGGATATGCTTCCATTCACGTCCATTGATATGCAGCCACTCGCCGTCTGATACATCACCCGTCCGGTCATCGCCCTTGAGCTGAACATACGGTTCATCGCGATAATCACCGAATGCATTACCGAGCGCCTGAATGACCGATTTATACCCGTCCTGAAGCTCAACAAAGGCCCCCAGATCCAGGTCGATTCCTTTGGAGCCGAACATGCCTGCAAAGCCTGATTTGCCGCTGCCCCGGTGCCAGTTCAGGTTGATCCGGATTTCACCGAAGTTATCCCGTTTGGTCAGGCTGATTGCAGGCTTCTCTTTTGTCAGCGATACCTTGCTCAGGCTGATTTTTGTCTCAACTGGCGGAGGGGTTACAACCGGAGGAGTCGGGGCTGCGGGAGCCGGTTCGTCGGCAATATTTACGCCGAAATGCTCTGCCAGCGGTTTAAGTCCACCGTTGAACCCCTGCGCAACGAAGCGGAATTTCCAGTCATTATTACGACGGTAAAATTCACCCAGAATTAAGGCTGCTTCCTGACGGCCGCTCAGTTCGACACTGCCGCTAACCAGGCCGGTAGCCCCTTGCTCCACGTCGATGGAAAGATTACGAAGACCGGACACCGTCTGCCCACCGTCACAGGTCACGGTGAACGCAATTTTCTGGACATCAGGTTTCAGCCGGTTGAGCGCGACAGTAAAGGTTGAGTACTGGCCTTCACTGACCAGGCTGACGGTACCATCATCGTTACGTGGCTGACCATAAAACACCATGTCCGCATCACCCTGCACCTTCCCGTCGGCATACAGGCGAAACGCCGAAGCATCCACCTGGCCGCCCGAGGTGATCCGGACCCGCAACTCCTGGGCTGGAACGGGGGCATTGCCCCCCGGCGTCAGGTTCATTAGCGAATAACCGCTGAAACGATATCGGAGTGCATATCGTCAATTGTGCGGCCGCGACAGGCATGGCCAAGGGCGGTAAAGTCCCAGTTGCCGTTATTACGGCGCAGCGAAGAAATAACGATCCCGGTATGTGAGCCCTGCTCAGTCAGCTTGTAGCGAGCCAGCTCTTTGCCGGTTTGATCGACAACGCGGCAGAACGCGTTTTCGACGTCATTGAACGACTGACCACGGAAGCTGTTTACCGTAAACGCCAGGTATTCAACGTTTGCAGGCAGTCGGGAGAGGTTGACATTAATCACCTCATCGTCACCGTCACCTTCACCGGTCAGGTTATCGCCACTGTGCACAACAGCGCCGCAGGTGGATTCCAGTTTGCGGAACCAGATGGTGTCAATTGTTTTACCGGTGCTGTCCATTAATACGCAGCCAGCATCGAGATCGATTGAGTCGTTGCCTCCAAACAATCCTCCAAGAAGACCTTTTTTCTTAACCGGATCCCAACCGAGACCGAAATGAAGCTGGCTTAATGCAGATGATTCTTTGCTGAGTGATACCGTCTGGTTCTTAACTAATGAAACCATGTTTTATTCCTTAAAATGGTAATGACCGAGACAATCAAAGGTATATTTAGTAACTGACGAAGAAAATCATATCATGATGAAGTTCTCTGACAAGGGAAATTTTGGTAGTTTTCTGTAAAAACACAAAAAGAAATCCTTTTCAGGGTGTTAATTTTCTAAGTTTAATTTAAATATCAATGTGTTATCAGGAATCCAAAAAACCTGACGCACTCCATAACCACAGGAGTTATAAATCATATTATGATTGACATGTAGCTTAGACACTCATAGACTCACTTCTCAATCATAAATTTGCATGGCGTTCCGGATAATTAAAAAAAATGAACAAGAAAATTTGGTTTATGGAAGGTTTATCCTCCCAGCGAGATATTATTCAGGGGGTAAAATCATTTGCAAAAAAAAATAATTTTGCCATTACCGTTTTTGCCTCCCACCGTAACGAAAGAAATGAAATCCTTTCCGTTGCCGACTATTCTTTGACTGAACCTGAAGATCCTCAAAAACGTCTTCAGTTTATCCAGGAAACCATTCAGTCCTACGGCATCCACCATATTCATACTGGCCGTAACAGCCAGTGGTTTGAAGAACACCGTTCAGCCATTGAATCGACCGGTGCCACCCTTACTACCGGTGCAACGGGCGTCGACTGGTTAACTCTGGCTGACGAAAAAGTTACTTTTGCTCAGTTTATGGAGCAAAAGGGTCTCCCGGTCGTACCATCCTGGCGGGTGAATACGCTGGCAGAATTAAAAACACACCTCGCGGCCCCGCCGTTCACTGACAGCCCGGTATGCGTGAAGCCGGTGACGGGTATCTATGGCATGGGATTCTGGCGCTTTGATGACAGTGCTTCGCCTATGGCCGTCTTTAATCATCCCGAACATCGTCTGGTCAGTCCGCAACAGTATATTGCAGCAGCATCAGCTGCTGAGTCGTTTAAACCCCTTGTTTTGATGCCGTACCTGCCAGGCCCGGAATTTTCCGTCGATATCCTCGCGGATAAGGGCGAAATACTCGCAGCCGTGGGACGCCGTAAGGAAGGGGTTATCCAGTATCTGGTAAACGAAGGAAGCGCCTGGGAACTGGCGTGTGACTGCGCCAGGGTTATGAAGGCCGACGGGCTGGTGAATGTTCAGACGCGAAACGATGTGAATGGCAACCCGGTGCTGCTTGAAACCAACATGCGTCCGTCAGGGGGGGTGGGTTATACCCTTCACAGCGGGGTGAACCTTCCTGGGTTATTTGCTGCCTTTAAGCTCGGTCTGATGTCTGAAGATATGGTGCGCCAGAGCGCTAAAAACACCTTTTCTCCGGTTGCGGTGAGATCCATTACGGATGTAATTGCATACCCGGAATCACTCTCTAACCTTCTGAATTAAGGCGTATTTATGTCTGATATCCTCGAAGATATGATTTATCGCCGTACCCTCTCATGCGGTACGATTCAGGTAACCCGCGACCAGGGTGAAGTTTCGCTCGATGACCTGTTTGACATCGCTGAAAGACGTAACCCGAAACGCGCCTTTCTGTTTGTCAGCAAAGTACTCGGCAGGCACATTCCCGTGCCACCCTCAGTCATGCGGCAGGCCTACAGACAGCTTGCCAGCCAGTTCCCCTCGACACTGACAGGACCCGTACTGTTTATCGGTATGGCTGAAACCGCCGTTGGGCTTGGGGCCGGTGTATTTGATGAAGTGCGCCACCAGCATCCTGAATCTGTCTATCTGACCTCTACCCGTCACCCGGTTGATGGCACGTTGCTTTGCGAGTTCAAGGAAGAACACAGCCACGCCACCGATCATCTGATCTATCTGCCAGATGATGAAGAGAAAAGACGTCGTGTTACCAACGCACGAACGCTGGTTTTGATTGATGACGAGGCAACCACCGGTAATACCTTTATTAACCTGCTTTCAGCCCTGCGTAATACCGGCAAGCTTCAACATATTGAACAGGTTATAGCCGTTACGCTTACCGACTGGAGTGGCAAAGCCTTGTCCGAGCGCAGCACCTTACCAGTCACTTCGGTTTCTCTTGTAAGCGGTAAGTGGGGATGGACCCCATTACCTGATGCACCTGTCCCGGACATGCCGAAAGTCAACGTAACTTCACGAGGAGAATGGGACATCCAGGGAAAACAGTCCTGGGGCCGACTGGGGATGCTCGCACCTGCGGCCGATCTCGGCCATGAGGTCTCCGTCCACAAGGGGGAACGTATTCTGGTTCTCGGGACCGGGGAATTCGTCTGGGAGCCGTTCCTGCTTGCTGAACGGCTCGAAGCTGCCGGAGCACAGGCATTTTATGGATCGACCACCCGCTCCCCTATCGCCGTTGGTTATGCCATTGAGTCCGCCATTTCCTTTACGGATAACTACGGGCTGGGCATCCCCAATTTTGTCTATAACGTCGCCCACCAGCAGTTTGACCGCATTCTTGTGTGTACTGAGACACCCGCAGAAAGTATTGACACGCAGCTTCTTAAGGCGCTGGCTGAGGTTGCGGCCGTCGTGGAGATTGTTACCTATGAATAAACCCGTTGTTCTGAGCGACCTTGACGACACGCTCTTTCAGACCCGTCGTAAAATGGTGGACGAGCTGGCCCTGGAGCCATTCCGTACCGGTGCCGTTGATCGCACCCTGAATCCACGAAGCTTTATGACGGAAGAACAGTCCATGTTGGTGGACTGGCTCCTGGAGCAGGCTGAACTCATACCCGTTACCGCACGGGGAACTGAAGAAATCAGCCGCGTACGGATCCCTTTCCACTCCTGGGCAATCACCACTCACGGGGCCGTCATTCTCACGCCAGAAGGCAAACCCGACGAGGAGTGGAAGGCCCATATGCTCGGCCAGCTGGCTCCCTATCAGGAAAAGCTGACATCGATGCAGCGTCTGATCACTGAAATGATGGACGCAAAAGGGATCAATGCCTGGGCAAGGCTGAACTTCGAATACGGTGAAACGGCGGTTTATATGGTGATGAAGCACCGCGACAGCACCCGCCTTGACGAGCTCAATGCCATTGCAGATGAGATAGAAACGGTGTTTCCGACCGAGGGCTTCTACATCCACCGCAACAGTAATAACGTGGCCTGGCTTCCCACCGCGGTTGAGAAAGGGCTGGCAGTCAGATGGCTTCTTGAAAAACTTCGGGCTGAACGCGGAGTCTTCCCCGTAATTGGTCTGGGCGACAGCCTGAGCGATCATCGTTTTATGAAACTGTGCAGCTGGTTTGGCATCCCGCGTCAGAGTCAGTTTGCAGATGCCATTTCACAGCGAATTTTTGGAGAAAATTAAAATGCAGCCACATGACACATTTACCGGCTCATACCAGCCCGGTGACGTGGAATTTCTGCTAAAGCCGGTAGTCATTGAGATGACGCCGGTTGAGCAAAAAGAAGAGCTGATTCAGTCAGGGAAGAAACATTATTCGGACATGCTCAGTCAGGAGCCAGCGCCAACACAATGGCATCTTGATTTGTTTCACCGGGCGCTGGATCGGGGCGCAGAGAGACTTGCAAAAGAAGTCACACAGCTCGCTATTGCTCTGGCCGAACGCTTCGGTGATGAGCCCATTGTACTGGCCAGTCTCGTCAGAGCTGGCGTGCCGCTCGGCGTTATGCTGCACCAGGCCCTGCGTGACATGGGGAAAACCTCATGGCATTACGGTATCAGCATTATCCGGGATCGTGGAATTGACGGTGCAGCCCTCGACGTCATTGAAGAGCGCCATGGTACCAGCGGTATTGTCTTTGTTGACGGATGGACAGGTAAAGGCGCAATTACCGGAGAGCTTGTACGCGCACTGAAAGATCGCCCGGGCTATCCTGAGCAGCCGCGACTGGTTGTCCTGGCCGATCCCTGTGGCTGCTCCTGGCTTGCAGCCAGTGATGATGACTGGCTCATTCCTTTTGGCATCATGGGTGCGCCGGTATCAGGCCTGATCTCCCGGTCAGTATGGTCCTCTGAAGGATTACATGGGTGCATGGTTTGCGAGCATCTCAGTGAATTCGAATGCAGCCGGATGCTTGTCGATACCGTCGCCCATTTCCGTAAGAAGTTAACCCCGTCATCCCTCGCTACCCTGAGCTGGAATATGGAGTCAGCCCGGGTCTTATGGCAGACAAGTCGCGACGTTATCGCGTTCCTGGCCGATGAATTTAAAGTGGACAGCGTCAATCGTATTAAACCCGGTATTGCTGAAGCAACCCGGGCTGTATTACGTCGGGTACCGGACCATGTATTTGTGCGTTCTATTGACGACCCGGACGTTGCCTTGCTTGTAGGGCTTGCTCGTGAAAAGGGAATAGTTGTTACAGAAATGGGGGGAACCCTCGGCCAGTATCGGGCTGTAACCATTATCAAGAAGGTACTCTGATGAAAAATCGTCTTTCTCCCTGGAATCTGGGAGCCACGCTATACATGCCTGCAACACGGGAAGATATTGCTGATGCCGTCCTGCACGGGAAAATCCCGGGTTTGCGCTCTCTGGTGATTTGCCTGGAGGATGCTGTCAGTGAAGCAGACATCCCCATCGCCCTCAAAAATCTGGAGCACCTGCTGCACGAGCTCAGTAACAGCATGCGTAGCCTGGGTAAAAATGACTGGCCTCTGGTGTTCATTCGCCCTCGGCATGCCGAAATGGGCAGATGGTTAAAAGCGCATTATGATCTTTCCGCTGTCGATGGGTTTGTGTTGCCGAAATTTACCCTCAGTTCGTTAGCTGAATGGTGGGATATCATGGGCGGGACTCACCTGTGCATGATGCCAACGCTGGAAACAGAAGACGTCTTTGACGTGGTTCAGATGCGCGAGCTGGCCACTCGCCTGGTGGAACATCCCTGCCACGACCGCATTATTGCGCTTCGAATCGGCGGCAACGATCTTATGAACGTTGTGTCGCTTCGCCGCCCCCGGGACCTGACGCTGTATGACAGCCCGATGGGCTACGTCATCAAAATGCTCGTTTCAGTCTTCGGCCCGCGTGATTTTGCCCTGACCGCGCCCGTATGTGAGCATATTGACGATCATGCCGTTATGGCCAGAGAGCTGGCTCTTGATATGGCACATGGGCTTGTTGGGAAAACGGCCATTCACCCGGGTCAGATAGAGGTCATTCAAAACGCGCTGATGGTCACTCAGGGTGAGTATTCTGACGCTCTGCGGATCCTGAACTCTACCCAGGCCGTGTTTAAGTCGCAGGGAGCAATGTGTGAACCCGCCACACATCGCCGCTGGGCGGCTGGCATTCTGGACAGAGCTCGTTTTTATGGGTTACAGAACGAGCAAAGCGCTGATGGAATCAGATTACTTACCGTGACCCAGCATCATTAAGGAAATCATAATGGGGTTCAGGTTCAGAAAGTCGATCAACATTATTCCTGGCGTTCGCCTCAACCTGAGTAACGGTGCACCGAGCCTGAGTGTCGGGCCGAGAGGTGCTTCCGTTTCTTTTGGTAGCCGGGGGACCTATGCCAATCTGGGCTTGCCCGGTACCGGGCTGAGTTACCGTACCCGGCTTGACCGGGCCGCGCGTTCCGGAGGTGGAAACCGGACGGCAACCGACCCGGGGCTCAGACAGGCGCTTGAGCAGGAAGCCGCTGAACTCATGTCAGCGGTAACCGCAATCCGTAATATTCACGAGCTGACGCCGGATCCAAAAACAGGCATCAGCTGGGCAGAGCTGGAAGCAGTATACCTGCATAACAGAACGTCGCCTTTTCAGGTTCCGGCACCGGTGCGTCCAGAAAAGCCAGACTACCTTGCATTGCCGGAAAAGCCTGCCGAGAGCGAAGGCATTAGTTTTCTGGGTAAATGGTTTGAATCGGAATCAGCTAAAGCTGAGCGCCACGCCGAAAATCTTCGCCGGTGGCAGCAGGAGCTGATTGATGTGGAGCGTGAGAATACCCTTCGACAGCACCGGTACCAGCAACAACGGACGGCCTGGGCCGAACAGTATGCAAACTGGAAGTTTGAAGCAGAAGAACATGAAAAACGGCTCGCCACGGCTCAGGCAGATGCCCGGCAGCAGTTCCGGACAGACGCCGCGTTTTTCGAATCATACCTGGCGGGTGTGCTGGCAGAAACTGAATGGCCGCGTGAAACGATTGTTGCATTTGAAGTAAAGCCGGAGCTATCAGCAGTCCTGCTGGACGTTGATTTAGCTGAGATTGAAGATTTCCCTGATAAGATTTACGGCGTTAATGCCCGGGGCACGGAGCTGACGGAAAAAGCCATGACGCAAAAAGCCGTACGCGAAAACTATGCCCGCCACGTCCATGGCTGCTTGTTCCGCCTGGTCGGTATCGTTTTACATACGCTACCTTTCGACAACGTGATTGTGTCAGGCTTTACGCAACGGGTCAGTAAGCGGACCGGCTATCTGGAGGATGAGTATATCCTGTCCTGCAAATGCACTCGCAGCCAGATGTCGTCAGTAAATTTTGCAGGCATAGAACACATTGATCCGGTTGAAGCGTTAGGCGATCACCCGGTTATTCGAAAGATGAGCAGTACCTTCATTTTTCAGCCTATTGAACCACTAACCCTTTAAGCAGGCTAAATCTTACGATGCAATTAAATACCAGACAGGCCCGGATTTTTAAGCTTGCCAACTTACTGGGCACCGGCAAGCCCGTTTCCGCTGCCGACATTATAACCAGTCTGGAATGCTCAGAGCCGACATTAACCCGGGCCCTCAAAGAGCTACGCGAGTCATATTCTGCGGAGATCAAATACAGCAAGGCAGGTCATTCCTACCATCTCGTTAATCCGGGCCAGCTGGATAAAAAGACCCTTCGCCGGATGAATGAAGCGCTCGCACAGAATGCTGAACTGAAAACCGGTGAGTCTACAGGGAAGGTCGTACTCGATAAGGATAAAAAAACAGCCGTGTCCTTATCGCTACGCATGCGGATCTTAAGAAAAATTGACCGTCTGGCTGCGCTGAGTGGCTCGACCCGAAGTGAAGCGGTAGAGAAGCTGGCTCTGCACTCCGTTGACGAACTGATAAAAGAATACAGCGCTAAAAAGTCCTGACGCTAAATCTCAGACCGGGGTGAAAACCCCGGTTTTGTCATATTTTACCTCTGTATTGGCGTGACGTAGTTTTGATCTATTCTCCTCCCGCAATGCCAGCAGCGCCTTACTGACTACAAAACCTGGTGTCTTGACATCCTCTTGTGCTACACATCAATCTTTGGGCGTTTTACACTCCATTCATGCAGATCTGTGATGTATGATGAATTTCATACATAAGACAGTTTATTTGTCCGAGTTTTTTCAGAAATCTTATATTCCAGTCCGGTCTGAATTATTTTTCTGTTGATAAGAGGCCATTCACATGTCGGTAATTCTATGGTGGTTAACTTATTTCTTTAATGCCGCTTCTGAGTATTTAATCTCCACCCGACAGATGTCGTGCCGTTTTATCAAATCAACAAACCCTGGCCTCTTCCTGAAACTACTCTCCTCTTCCGATCTCTTAAGAAGGAATTACATTTGAGACGCTTACCCGTATATCTGCTACTCGACACGTCCGGCTCTATGCACGGAGAGCCTATCGAAGCGGTTAAAAATGGCGTTCAGACGCTGCTTACCACGCTGAAACAGGATCCGTATGCACTCGAAACGGCTCACGTGTCAGTGATCACCTTTGATTCTTCAGCCCGACAGGCAGTCCCCCTGACAGACCTCCTGAGTTTCCAGATGCCAGCACTAACAGCCAGCGGCACCACGTCTCTTGGCGAAGCGCTTTCCCTCACGGCCAGCTCCATTGCCAAAGAAGTACAGAAAACGACGGCTGACACTAAAGGTGACTGGCGTCCCCTTGTATTCCTGATGACGGATGGAAGTCCGAATGATGACTGGCGTAAAGGCCTGAATGACTTTAAAGCGGCCAGAACCGGCGTTGTTGTGGCATGTGCAGCCGGGCATGATGCCGATACCAGCGTCCTCAAAGAAATCACTGAAATCGTGGTTCAGCTCGATACAGCTGACAGTTCGACGATTAAAGCTTTCTTTAAATGGGTCAGTGCGAGCATTTCGGTAGGCAGTCAGAAAGTGGAGTCCAGCAAAAAAGAAGTGATCGGTCTTGAAGACCTGCCACCGCCGCCGCCAGAAGTAAATGTGGTCTTATAATTTTATTGATTAAGGGGATATCATGTCTGTCAGTCTGAGCAAAGGCCAGGGCGTAAGCCTGAAAAAAAATGAATACGATCTCTCGTCCGTTACTATCGGCCTCGGTTGGGATATTAATGAGGAAAAGAAAGGTTTTCTCGGCGGGATCTTTGGTAAAAAAGAAGAAGAATACGACCTTGATGTGATCGCTTTCCTGTGTAATTCAGCCGGAAAGGTGACCGATCTCGGCAATGTGGAAAATGGTAAACCAACGCTTGTGAATGGCGATATCATCTTTTTCAACAGCCTTCGCCATAAGTCAGGCAATATCTGGCTGACGGGCGATAACCGAACCGGAGCCGGTGACGGTGACGATGAGCAAATTATTGTGCGCCTGAATTCCCTTGACGCTCAGTACGAGAAAATTGTGTTCATCGTTCAGATCTACAATGGTGAAAAGCTCCAGCAGCACTTTGGTAAAGTTCAGAATGCCTTCATCCGGGCAGTAGATGCCCGTAATATTGAAATGGCACGATTCGATCTTTCTGGCGGACCCGCCTTCGCCAGCCAGCGCTCCATGGTCTTTGCCGAGCTGATACGCGAGGCTACAGGCTGGAAACTCAGGGCAATTGGTGAGCCTTCAGAATCAGATTCGTTTGTCTCGCACCTGAGGAATTACATGTGATGCGCCGCCTGCCTGTTTACCTTGTTATCGACACATCCGGCTCGATGCGCGGTGAGTCAATCCATTCCGTTAACGTTGGAATTCAGGCGATGCTTAGCGCTCTTCGCCAGGATCCCTACGCCCTCGAAAGCGTTCATATCTCCATTATCACCTATGACAATGAGGCGCGTGAGTTCATTCCTCTCACGCCGCTGGAAGACTTCCAGTTTTCTGACATCGTTGTGCCAAGCGCAGGCGGGACGTTCACCGGTGCTGCCCTTGAATGTCTGATGCAGTGTGTTGAACGGGATGTACGTCGCTCAGATGGTGATACCAAAGGAGACTGGCGTCCTCTGGTATTCCTGATGACTGATGGAACCCCTTCTGATGCCCTGGCGTACGGTGAAGCGGTAAAAGCGATTCGCGGCCGGGGATTCGGATCCATCATTGCCTGCGCCGTTGGTCCTAAAGCAGGCCATGAGCACTTAAAACAGCTCACCGATAAGGTTGTGTCTCTGGAGACGCTAGATTCAACCGCGTTTGCAGGTTTCTTTAAATGGGTATCGGCCAGCGTGTCTTCCGGCAGCACAAGCGCGGGGATTAATAACGGAACTGATACCCTTCCCCCTCCTCCACCAGAAATCCAGCTGGTGCTCTGACAGACAGAAAGGTGCTGTTTCCGGGCAGCACCTTTCTGTACAGCAACGTTTTCTGCTGGCCGTACCAGCCGTACGAGGAAAATTATGAGACGCCTTCCCGTGTTTTTTGTCCTGGACTGTTCAGAGTCCATGATTGGTGAAAACCTGAAAAAAATGACTGATGGTCTGCAAATGATCGTCGGAGATTTAAGAAAGGATCCACACGCACTTGAAACAGCCTGGGTCTCGGTAATCGCATTTGCCGGTGTAGCCCGTACGATTGTACCTCTTCACGAAATTGCCTCGTTCTACCCTCCCCGCCTTCCCGTTGGCGGCGGTACGAGCCTTGGAGCTGCATTGCGTGAGCTGACCGTGCAAATTGATACCCAGGTCAGAAAAACCACTCATGAGGCTAAAGGCGACTGGAAACCCGTCGTGTATCTCCTTACCGACGGACGTCCGACTGACGACACAACCGCAGAAGTGAAGCGCTGGAAGGATCACTACGCGAGTAAAGTGAATCTCATTGCCGTTGGCCTGGGGCCGTCAGCGGACCTGAATATCCTGCGGCAACTGACAGAGAATGTCATGCTGTTCACCGAATCTCAGGAAGGGGACTTTACCCGCTTCATCAAATGGATCACGGCCTCGGTTACGGCGCACAGCCGCAGCGTCGGGGACGACAAACAACCTGAGCTCAGCCAGACTGAATACATAGTCCGGCTGGCCAAGGACGAGCCAGTAAAAGCGTACGACGAAAACTGCGTTACGCTTACCGGCCGTTGCAGCAAGACCCGTCGTCCGTACCTGATGAAGTATGAACGGCCACCAGCAAGGGTTTCCGGGCTCGATTTCAGTCTGAACCTGAACAGCTTTAATATTGCCGGATGCTATCCCATCGATGAGGACTATTTTGCGTGGTCAGATGCCACCGCTACCGGTTTGCAGGTAAATACCAGCGAACTGCATGGCGTACCGGGTTGCCCCCACTGCGGTAATGCCAGTGCGTTTGCCCTGTGCTCATGCGGAAAGTTGCTGTGTATTGACGGCCCGGATGACGTGATCTGCCCGTGGTGTGAAACAGGCCTGTCATTCAGCAATGATGGCGGAAACACTAACTTCGACGTAAACAGAGGGAGAGGTTGATGTCGCAAAATGCTTTACTTGAAGAGAAGATTATCCGCTTAGTTCTGTCTGAGCTGGGCCACCCTGTTGAAGGTGAGCGGCTTTTACTTCTATCGCAGGACCCATCCCTTACCGAAGAAATTATGCGGCTTAAAGAGCGGATTGAGAGCCTTGCACAGGGTTTATCTGCGCGGGTTAGCGAAGGTGATAACGACGCAGAGATTGCCGCCTCGTCAGCATCCAGTCTTTCCGATCAGCAACAAACGGTCGTAAGTGTTGCTGATAACCCGGGCATTGACGCTACCGATACATCAGCACTGCAACCCCTGCCAGAAAATGAGCCTCATCCTCCGTTCTGGAAGCTGATGCCTTATTACGAATTTGATAAACCAGCACAGAGGGAAGACGAAAACCTGTCTTCCCTGGTATTAAAACCCGGGCAGATACCGACAGGCCAGCAGCGGGCCAGCTTAGCTGTGCCACCTGCCGTTCCCCCGAGAGCTAAAATAACGATCCCCAACGCCCGCGCAGGCGAACGTTTCTCTTCGCCGGTTGCTATCGTTCTGGGTGAGGGCCAGCAGGCTACTGTCAGGGACGTTGTCTTTCCCCGGAACATTGGCCTGTCTTTTGACAAAGAACAGGAGTTGCTGACAGGTACTCCCACCGAAAGCGGCGATATAGAGCTTTCAGTAATCTGGTCATGCACGTCGCACGACGAATGTGAAACAAAACAGCTATTTATAATCAATCCCGATCCGAGAAGCCTGTGGAAGGTGGTAGAGCCACCAGCAGACGCTCCCTACCCTAAGTCCCATCTGGACGCTGCTGGCCTGGTCAGGGGTGATATACGTATTGCTGCCGCCAGTCGCCGGGGACGCTCTCATGAGCATGCCGGAAGCTTCAGAGATGACGACTTCTACATCAACCACTGCCAGGAAACAGGATGGTCTGTCATGCTGGTCGCAGACGGAGCCGGTAGTGCGGTAAATTCCCGGGAAGGCTCCCGGATTGCAGTCAAAACGGCTGGCGATTACCTTTTAAATCAGCTCAGTGGTGTGAAAGGCGTCCATTTAAAGCAGCACATCACGGCGTGGGAAGGGAGCGATCAGCAGGCAACAATAAACGCCATGCTTCATCATTTTAAACAGGCAGCTACGCTCGCGGTCAACAGTATCCAGAACGAAGCCATTTGTGCAGAACAACCTGTGAAATCCTATTCAACAACCCTTCTGGCAACTGTAGCGCTACGAACTGATAACGAGCTGTTTGCGGCTGCATTCTGGCTTGGTGATGGTGCGATAGGTGCATACAGCCCTTCCGGTAAAGTCAGGATACTGGGAAATCCCGATAGCGGAGAATACGCAGGACAAACCCGTTTCCTTGACCAGAGCATTATCGCAGACCCCTCGTTTAGCGGCCGCATCAGCGTGGGTAAATGGAATGATGTATCTCACTTGATCCTCATGACAGACGGCGTCTCAGACCCTCTGTTTGAGACGGATAACGGGCTTCGCAGTGACGAAAAATGGACCCGTCTCGTTGATGAGCTCAACCCTGTCCTTACAGACGCCAGTATTGCGCCTGAGAGGTTAGGCGACTGGCTTAACTTTTTCTCCACAGGGAACCATGATGACCGCACTATTGCGGTGTTGTGGTAAGGGATACGCTTTTTCGGTGATCAATATGGCAAATATCGTTACGTGCAAAACAAAGGACGGCGAAACAGTCCAGTATGTTGACGAGGTAATTGGTTCGGGCTCGATGAAGGATGTTTACTTTTCGCCTGATAAATCATACGTCGTCGCTTTTTATCATAAACCGCAGAACGAGCAGGCCCGGGATCGGATTGATATGATCACCGGACGCTACAGGCAAAACATTTTTGGCCAGTCCGGAGGTGAATACTGGAAGGACCTGTTTTGCTGGCCGACCCATGTTGTTGAGCATGGGGATAAAATCGGCATCGTGGTTCCAACCTACAAAAGCTACTTTTTCTTTAAATACGGCTCTAAAAACGATGATTTTCTTGGCATAAAAGGTCGTGAAAAGGAAGGCAAATGGTTTGCCAGCGCCAGCAACCAGAACAAATTTCTCGACCCACGTGAACGAGGCAATACGCTTACCTATCTCAAGGTCTGTCTGCTGCTGACAAGAGCCGTCAGAAGGATGCATGCGGCAGGTCTCTGTCACAGCGATCTAAGCTATAAAAACGTGCTTATCGATCCAGAAATGGGACATGCCTGCATCATTGACGTAGACGGCCTGGTTGTCCCTGGAAAGTATCCTCCCGACGTGGTGGGCACCCCGGATTTTATCGCTCCGGAAGTGGTGAAAACCAGTCATCTTTCCAAAGAGGATCCGAACCGCGTATTGCCAAGCATTACTACTGACCGTCACGCGCTGTCGGTGCTTATCTACATGTATCTGTTCTTCCGTCATCCGCTACGTGGCGGAAAAATACATGACATGTCGGATGAAGTACGTGATGAGACCTTATCTATGGGTGAGAAGGCACTCTTCATTGAACATCCGACAGACAAAAGCAATGCAGTCAAAGTCAGTCAGCTATCGTCCTTTTCACTGCCCTGGGCTGACCCGGAGAAAATTCCTTACACCATCATGGGCCCTTATCTGACACCTTTGTTTGAGCGCGCCTTTATAGATGGCTTACACGATGCCACTAAACGCCCGACCGCCGATGAGTGGGAAAGCGCCCTGGTTAAAACAGTCGATCTGATACAGCCCTGCCAGAACAAGGCGTGTGAACAGAAATGGTACGTTTTCTCGGGTAAGACAAAGCCGGTTTGTCCCTACTGCGGTACGCCATACAAGGGTAAATTACCGGTTCTAAATTTATATTCTTCCCGAAAGGAAGGCAGTTATCGTCCTGACGACCACCGGTTGATGGTGTGGAGCGGGCAGTCAATCTATGCGTGGCATGTGAATCGCCTCATTGCGCCAAATGAGCGTACAACCGATTTGCAAAGGAAACGAGTTGGGTATTTTGTTTTCCATAACGATCAGTGGTGGTTAGTAAATGAAGGCATAAATGGGCTTATGTCATTACCGGATAAACGACAGATTGCCATTGGGGAAAAAATTGAACTGACGAATAACGCTCAGTTTGTTCTGTCAAAGGAGGAAGGCGGCAGGCTGGTCGTCGTTCAGTTAGTAGAAAACTAACGGACGCCCATAACGACTAAAACGTTCTGGCAGCATACTGAACCTGTTTAATGAATCACTATATTAAGCTGTGTCAAATTTAAGCTGCCAGAAAAACTGACTGTCTGTGCCGGATATGCGGTACACCTCCTGCGGCAAGGGTTTAATGCGCAAAGCCCAATTTATTTATAAGAGTGAATAGTTTTGTGGCTCTACCCTGCCGCTCTCCTTTCCTGTGTCATGGTTTTTAACATCTGAAATACTGACATTGTTAAGCCGGTGATTGTATAAGGCGATGCGGACAATCTCATGAAGATATTCAAGTTCGTTTTGTGTCAAGGACTGGCCTTCCTGGGTTTTTGAAATCATTTCCTGCCAGCAGATCAGTCTTTCGTAACTGACATGTTCGCTGTTTTCCAGGCAGTGCAACCTGAAATAGCGAAGGAACAAAGGAAATTCATCGGTCTGAGCGATGTCATAAGCCCGAACCGTTAACCGACACAGACATACAATCGTATCCTGCTGTAACCTGACTAACGCGTTATGACTGCCCGGAAGGATATCAGGCAATTTCATCTTACAGTCAGCAAGGCGCTGAAGAAGAGGCCCTTCCTCTGAAGGCTCCCGTCCCCGATACTCCTGAAGAGGTTCAGATTCAAGTTCATGCATTAATGGATGATATAGCCATTCCCGGGAACTGGTCTCATCAATGATCAGGCTTTCAATGCACTCACTGTATGTTGTTTTACGTCGCCCGAGCTGCACCTGACTGATTTCATATTCAATATCTGGAAGATCGATACGCAATGCGGCAACTCTTTCGGAAGGATGAAGGTGGTCAAAGGTTAACTTCGCAGAAATGCTACGATCCCTGTCCAGAAAGACGGCCACACATAAATCATTAACCTTTACGAACAGATCAGCTGTGCCTCCGAACATACTGCCGCTTCCACTAACCTCATTCAGTGAAACCGGCCCACCATCGTCGCCAGCGAGAAGATTTGGGAAACCAAGAACCTGGTGCTCGTTGATGACTTCAATAATTTTTCCCCGGATGGCTTCCATCAGACCATCACAGTCACCGGCTACAGCAGTACTGTGTGAGAAATGCCAAAGCTTGACCTCCCCCTGCTTTGCTAACAGATCAGTTTTGCAAGCGGGGCAGATGCAGTTACAGTCGATACCCCGGCTGACCTCTGTAATATCTAAAAAGAGTCCTGATTCTCTCTGGAGTCCAAATGGAATACCAAATGTGTAACTCTTACGCATGGCTGCACCCCGTTTTTGATAATTATTCAAACTATATCCGAAATAACGGAGGAGGATTTCTGTAAAACGAATTAAAAGAAATGATTTTTTAGTCTTCCAGATTAATGTTTGACAAGAATCAAATGAGAGCCTTACAAATATGGAGAGAGAAGTTTAGGTAAAGTAACTTTTATCACAACTTCTAAAATTAAGGAGAATATCGGATGTATTTAGCAGTGGGCTTGGCTTATGATTAAAGTCTTTCTCCGAACTTAATAAGAAAGTTAAAAAGACAGGCTATTACAGTGCCTTTAGCCCCGAAAGGGGCATAAACTATTTTCAAATCCAGACACAGTCTTTTTGTTGTGCCAATATCAATAATTACTCGCGAACAAAGATCCACACACTCGCAGGAACTTTGTCATATAACTTTTTCATTGTCAGTTCAGCTTTACGATGATCATAAGCACCAGAAATTTCAAGAGAGGCGACACCCGAGTTTTTTTCACATAACCTTTCAAATACTTTTTCGAGCGTTTCGAACGAACTACACTTACGGAATTTCATTAAATAAGACTGCTTTGTGTCAGACATAATCAACCTTCTTTAGACAGGCCTCAACTGGCCAGGGATAATCTTAATATCATTTTTCACTTAAGCCTAACGATTTCACAACCTTTTTCGTTGTTTCCACCCTGTTCATAACCAGGTACATGAGTGCTAAAATGACTGTAAATAAAACCAGTGTATCCCGGTGAGCAGGATGAAGAATCAATCAGTGATCAGACAGTTTTCGGAAAGCGAATTGCATCAGCAGCTGGAAACGTTCGGCAACCATGATAAACAGCTTTCACGCTTGATCCGTTACTTTTCCCATCTGAGATACAACACAGCTAAAACCTATCTGCACTGGCTACGAGTATGGAACGAATGGTATCAGGCGAATGCCCGGTTGCATACAGACTGGCCAGTAAGTTCGCTCCCCGTGTCTGAGGAAGCTCTGCTGGCGTTTATGGGGCATCTTGAAGGCAAATTGTCACGAAGCAGCATAAACAGCTGTCTTCAGGCCTTAAACAGTATCCATAAAAAAGGGCTTAACCTGCCCGGGATTATTACGTCTGAAGCATGGTACATGCTGGAAGCCTTAAAACAATCGGAAGCCCGGAAGCGAAAGACGACTAAACAGGCAACTCCCTTTCTTATTGGCGATCTCAAGGCTCTGATAAAGTTACGCAGTACTACAAACTCAGTTCGTAAGCTTCGTGACCTGTGCCTGATCTGGACAGGCTTTGAAACACTGCTCCGTTCATCCGAAATTCGCCGTATACGTCTGAAAGATCTGTCTCTGGATAGTATGACCGGTGAATTTAACCTGACGGTATACCGTACAAAAACGAACATCAGTACACTTCTTACCTACCGGCTGACACGTCAGTTAACTAACTGCCTCTTGAGATTGATGAACCTTGTGAAAATGGATCAGCACAGTCATCCGGATGAATACCTTTTCCAGGCCGTAAATTTCCATGATACAGGCTATATGCCACCCGGCTGGAAGCTTCGGAGTAAAGGGAATGAGCTATCTGAGCTTCTTAAACGGCATAACCTGCCCTACCGTGCTAAACAAAGTCTTCTGAACGATGAAGATGAGGAAGACACTGTGGACGATGCCGGTATGCTCAGCAAAAATTCCCTTTTACGGGCATTTAAAGAAATGTGGAATGAGCTTTATCCAAATGAGACTAAAACCCGTTACTGGACAGGGCACAGCGTTCGTGTAGGCGGTGCGATACAGCTGGATATTGAAGGTTACTCGCTACCACAGATTATGGAAATGGGGAACTGGTCGAATGAAGAAATGGTTATGCGCTACATTCGCAATATTGAAGCTGGTAAAAAAGCCATGATCAAGCTTATGCGAAATGCCTTTGATGAATAGCGCCCTCACGGGCGCATAACTTTATTTTTTCTTGAACGGGTTAAGTCTGGTGAGATTAGAGAGTGCCCCTCCCGGAGGCAAAATTCCCGTCCTTTTATATTTGTACACGCCATTTAATTTCATTGTCTGGATTCCAAGATTAATAAGCGTGACAAGTTTAAGGGTATACAGGAGTGTAAATTGGGGAGCAACCTGAATAAAAACTAATAACAAGCCTGCACACATTACACGTAGCCATGCCGCGTACTCCATGCTCAGCGGACGCTTGAAATAGAATCTTTCGAGCAAATCAACTGTCTTATTACTGATCCACGCCGCCGCCACTGAGAGTAACAACACGATGCACACCATAATGCCCAGTTCCATTTTCACTCCCTTCTCTTTTAGTCTGTTTAAGTTGAGGCTTAGCCACAGTAGTTTTGTTTTTTGCTTTTTTCTTAGGTTTGGTATGGTGAAACAGAAAACAATCCACCATTACCCAACCATTTTTATATCGAGCCACCAGCATCTTCTGGCTGGGGTAATGAGCATGAAACAGCATTTTCACGTCCATGGTGCCCATCAACGACTGTTTGCGCTTTAGCTCATCCTCAGCCATCTGAAATTCTTGTAAGAATTCTGAAGACAGACGCTGACGCAGAATTCTTATTGCACTGGAGTTTTCATCATTCTTTGCCAGGTGCCCGAAGCGTACAAGTGCCTTGTGGGTTATCTGGATGGGTCCCAGATGAGAGCTGAGCTGTTCGTACTGCCAGAAGTAGGTCAAATCCACCTTAACCCAGCTGATGCTGTCCAGCAGAGCCTCGTTCATGATGGTTCCGGACATAGGTACCATTGTCAGCCTGGCCAGACGCATATGTATGTAGTCCGTAAGCAACCTCAGCGACTCAGGAACGTTTTTATTGAGTAGGAGATGCTGAAGCACCGGGGTTGCGGTCTGCCAACACAGATTGCGCCCGTCAGGCAGGAAAGCAAACTTTTGATCGTCAGGCGCAGAGTTCGAAGCGTTTTCCTTACGAAGCAAAAAATAATGGCCGCACAGCAGCTCTGCTCTTACCTGGTCCTCGTCAGGGTCATGTCGGGCTTTACTTAGATCAACGGTTAGCACAACGCGGTTAATCGCATCAGCGTGATATTTTTTTACCCAGACGCAGACACGATAGAGACGCTCATCGATTTTCTGGCTGGCTGTGGAAATCCATTGCATTGTTGTTCCTTAATTTTCGGGGCTGACAATGAAAATGCCCAGCTCAGCCCCCGGCACGAGTTCTGTATATTTCAGGCTCAGCTTCCGTTGGTTGGACGGACCCTGGCTGTTTTCAGGAGCCCAGTCAGAGAGCGTTTTTAATTGAGGTATGTTGCCTGCTGCGAAAATGGGCAAGGATGCTTTTACTACTGAATAATCAGTCTCAGCATATTTATTCCCGTTTCGTTCCTGCCCTTCAGGCCTAAATGCAAAAATGTGAGCAATCGGAACAGGGAAAGAGTTAGTTCGACAAAGGCGATAAGATTCGCCCTGCTTCAGTGGGTGAAATTCAAGACGGTGTAAAGCCTTATCGATATTAGACACGACATTCAAATTGGTAGTTGATACATTTTTTACTTCTGAGGCTCTCCTGCGCTCCAACAAACTCACAAGTTGCTCTGCTGTTTTAACTTCCTGGTTTCGGTTTAGCCGCCATGAAAAAGTAACTTTTTTAAGCTGGGACTTGATGAAAAGGATATTTCTTGTTGAGTGCATAGCGACAAGGCCCGGGAGCTTCTTGTGCACTTTATCAAAACGGACATTCTTTTTATTATCGATACGCCTCATTGCCGCAGCAAAATCATTTTTTGCTTCGTTTATAGAAGTGATCAAGCTTTCGAGAAGATCTGCTCTTTCGGGGACAATGATTAGACCCGGGTATTTAGTGGTTACTTTGGTGGAATCATGACTTAATGACTCTATGTCATCCACACAGATGTCAGTAAGTGCCTGAATAATTTCCTCAACCGAAGCATCGTCTTTAATACTAACCCTGATGGGTTTAACCTGCTTCAGGCGCTCTTCTGTTCGAGATACGGTGGAGACAGTCATCAGGTTTGCCATCATCGGGGGGGTGTTCGAAAGAAAACACTTGAGCGAGTCGATTCGTTCCAGAATCTGGTCACGAAAATAGGGCAAATCGTCATAACTCATACGTTTCTCCAGGCTCATGTTATTTCCAATCAATTTTGCTGCCCAGGCTGACCTTGCAGAACATAAATGTCATGTAAACCTCTAAAGAAGTCATTTTGAAACAGCTTTCACAGCATGCGATTTATGTTCGATAGGGCTCATGAACAAAGGATGATAATGGAGACGCCATGGATAGTGGATAGTCTTACCCACCTGGGTGATCCGATTGAGGCGAAAACGACCATTTATACAGTCAACTGACCAAAGCCCGGGAGAAACTAACCTCTTCCAGCGGTAAAAAGAGAAACCTGCAACACAGAGGTCATGCTCCAGGAAATGTTGAGTTTCGACGACGCGAACTTTTATCAAAAACCCCAGCATTGGCGAAAACCAGATCAACAACCATGTTGGCGGCAGGATGACTTTGTTCAGGAGATGATCTGTCATAAGCAAGGCAGATAACATCAGAAAACTGATAGTCAACCACAGGGCCATCCAACCGGCCCATACGCGGCTCTGACAGGGTTTCCATTCGAGAAGAAAAAGTTTTTTATGCATTCTGCCCCGCCTAATTTTAATGTATTGCCGAAGTATGCTGCATCATGATGGTGGTGCGGGGAAAGATTTCAAACTTCCACAATTCTGAAGCCGTGTTCCAACCATGAAAGATCCCGTCTCCACAGCGAGTGTTAAAAGCAAGAATTTCATCCCTGACCTGGTAAGCGAGCACTTCTGGCATATCAATAAACTCAGGTAAGGAAAGAAGAATTCCATGGATAACTTCTCCGGTTAACTTACTCATAACCTCTTCCTCAGACAGGGCAGCGTCCGGGAACAAACACAACGGAAGTGAAAAACAACATAGGTCAGGTAATGCTGCCAACTTACTGATTTAGTGTATGATGGTGATTTTAAGGTGCTTGCGTGGCTTCCATTTCCATCAGATGTCCTTCCTGCTCCGCTACTGAAGGCGTGGTGCGTAACGGCAAAAGCACTGCCGGACATCAGCGCTATCTCTGCTCTCATTGCCGTAAAACATGGCAACTACAGTTCACTTACACCGCCTCTCAGCCCGGTACGCATCAGAAAATCATTGATATGGCCATGAATGGCGTCGGATGTCGCGCCAGTGCACGCATTATGGGCGTTGGCCTCAACACGGTTTTACGTCACTTAAAAAACTCAGGCCGCAGTCGGTAACCTCGCGCATACAACCGGGCAGTGATGTGATTGTCTGCGCTGAAATGGACGAACAGTGGGGCTACGTCGGTGCTAAATCACGTCGGCGCTGGCTGTTTTACGCGTATGACAGGATACGGAGGACGGTTGTGGCGCACGTCTTCGGTGAACGCACTCTGGCCACACTGGAGCGTCTTCTGAGCCTGCTGTCGGCCTTTGAGGTCGTGGTATGGATGACGGATGGCTGGCCGCTGTATGAATCACGCCTGAAGGGAAAGCTGCACGTTATCAGCAAGCGTTACACTCAGCGCATTGAGCGACATAACCTGAATCTGAGACAACATCTGGCAAGGCTGGGACGGAAGTCACTGTCGTTCTCAAAATCGGTGGAGCTGCATGACAAGGTCATCGGGCATTATCTGAACATAAAACACTATCAGTAAGTTGGAGTCATTACCTTATTCCTAGTAGATTATTTTCTTAATTTACAAACAATAAAGTCCGGTTTGACCGGACTTTATGAAATTTTGCTCTGATATAAATGATATTCAGATCTGTGCTGAGCCACCGTCAACAAACAGTTCACTTCCGTTAACGAAGCTGCTGTAATCTGAAGCCAGGAACAGTGCCGCGGCAGCCACTTCCGAAGGTTCAGCAAGGCGTCCCAGTGGAGTGGTGGCTTCTACGGCGCGTATCATTTCACGGTTGAAATTATCGTCAGGCGAAAGGCCATGCCAGCCCGGAGTTGACGTGGCGCCCGGTACCAGTACGTTAACCCGAATCTTACGGGGAGCCAGTTCAAGGATCCACGCCCGGGCAAAATTTCGCACGGCCGCCTTACTGGCGCTGTAGACGCTGAACTCAGGCACGCCGGTGGTCGCACTCGTTGATCCCGTCAGGATGATGGATGCCCGCTCTTTCAGTAAAGGCAGCGCTTTTTGTACGGTAAAAAGGGTACCTTTAACATTGGTATCGAAGATGCGAGTGTAATGTTCTTCAGTCACGGCTGAAAGAGAGGCGAAATCCCCCCCGCCGGCGTTGGCAAACAGTACGTCAATGTGACCAGCCTTACGCTGAACTTCTTCAAACAGGGCATCGAGATCATTCATCCTTGAAATATCACAAGCGATGCCGGTTGCGCCATGCCCCACCTCAGTTACAGCCTCTTCCAGCTCACGCGCACGCCGGGCCGTCATAAAAACCTGCGCGCCTTCAGCCGCAAAACGTTTAGCCGATGCCAGACCAATTCCGCTGTTGGCACCGGTGATAACGACAACTTTTCCTTCCAGCTTACCCATAATTTTATATCCAGATTGAGGAGCGAAAACGCATAGTAACGGTATGCATTCAATTATAATAGTACATACCAAAAGGTATGTATAAGGAGAAAGTGAATGGAACCCGTCTGCGGCCTTGATGTAGCCCTTCGTTATATCGGAGGGAAATGGAAACCTGTCCTGTTGTTTCATCTGCAGTTCAGCCCACGCCGGTTTGGCGAGCTTAAACGTCTGTCCGGGGGCATCAGTGAAAAAGTCCTCATACAACAGCTCAAGGATTTAACAGCGGATGGCATTGTATTACGGCATGATTACAGGGAAGTACCGCCTAAAGTTGAATACGAGATTACCGATTTCGGAAGAACGCTTGCGCGGGCATTACAACCGCTTTGCGAATGGGGAAACGCGAACCGCGAATACGCGCGAGCGGCTGAACGACATGATAATGAGAGTCGCTAAAATTTGCTGGGCTGCGTGGCTTCATTTAAAACCAGATCGTGACACACGTGTCCTGAAACATTATCGGCACCGGCTGCAGGGCGAAGCCAACTGATCTTTCAGGCCTGGAAGGCTTCCGGACTCATCAAGCTGCAAGTGACAGGTCTTCATTCAGCGCGTCTTAGTGAATACCACGCGGGATAAGCTCATAGTCAGCCGCCTGCGCCGTACTGGTCTCCCGAAGCTGTGGGAAAAAGGTCTGCGACACACCACTAACGCTGGCGTCGCTCAGCTGCGGCCATATTTTTCGGTTGATGAAGCGTGCAGTTGTGTTGAAAAGGCGTGTGACCCCTTTCGGTTGACCCTGATGAATCTTCGTTGTCAGACTCCCACATGGCGCGAACCGTATACCTCAAGAACTGCTCACGGTTAATAACATGATACGACGCCAATAGCGTCTGCTTCTGGCACCAGGCGGACATATTCACGGTGTTACAGGTCGACTATGAGCGAAAAGCAGAATTCAGACATCAAGATGGATGCGGGGACTTACAGCAAAGATAACATGGCTGCGTAACCGGGTTTGCCCGGTAGCGGTTTTTCAGCCGGAATTAGCGAAGACAGGCGCCAGGTTCATACAAAACAGCACGGCCTCTGGCCGCGCTGTTTATACCTTATGCGGATATTATTTCAGGTGGTTCTGCAGCGCTGCGCCCGCCTGCTCCAGCGCTGTTCTGACAGTGGGCTCCTGACTTAACGGGTTCAGCAGCCCGTAGTCATGGATCATGCCGTTGTAGCGTGTCACGGTCACAGGCACGCCGGCGGCATCGAGCTTGCGACCGAACGCTTCACCTTCGTCACGCAGAACATCCAGTTCCGCTGTCTGGATTAAGGTTTGCGGGAAACCTTTCAGCTGTTCCGTGGTGGCCCGCAGTGGCGAGGCAAGAATATTATTACGGTCTGACGCGTTAGTGGTGTAGTTATCCCAGAACCATTTCATCATGTTTTTCGTCAGGAAATAGCCGTTTTCATACTGGTTATAGGATGTGCTGTCAAAATTCGCATCCGTTACCGGCCACAGCATCACGTTATAACGGATCTTCGGTCCGTTAAACTGTTTAGCCTGCAGCGCCACGGAGGCCACCATATTCCCCCCGACGCTGTTACCGACCAGGCCCAGACGGCTGCCATCGACGCCAATTTCCTGACCGTGTTCAGCTACCCATTTGGTTGCTTCATACGCCTGGTTAATCGCGACAGGGAAGTGAGCCTCCGGTGACGGCGTGTAGTCCACATATACCGCCGCAGCGCCGGATGAACGAACCAGATCCCGGATCAGACGTTCATGGGTCGGAAAATCTCCCAGCACCCAGCCGCCACCATGGAAGAACATGAATACAGGAAGGGTGCCGGCCGCGTTGTCCGGTTTCACGATTTTCAGTTTAATGGATTGCCCGTTTACCGTGATGATTTTTTCTGCAACCTGCGCAGATGGCAGCGTAACGCCCTTCTGTGCCCCGATCAGCACCTGACGGGCCTCCTGCGGGGTCATCTGTTCCATAGGCTTGCCGTCACCGGCGTTCAGCACGTTGAGAAATGCCTGCACACCGGCTGTGGGAGCAGGAAGGTTAACTGGTTTTTCGGAAGCCACGGCGGTGGCGGATGCGAAAAGTGCAGAGGTCAGGACAGCGGATACGGTTTTCATGATTAAGCCTCGTCAGATGTGTGTTGATTGTTTTATTTGGTTGAGTGCCGGTTGTTGCCGGCATCTACCTTGCGTGAATAATACTTGCACGCAATATTCTTTCAGTCAAACATTATTTAGATAACTTTTTCTGAATATCCTTGCCTTCCGTAAATTAAGTGTTTAAGAACAGCAAATTAGAAGAGATCCATTCTGTTCTCCTGATTTAACTGCTGATCCTCTCTGCCAGCTGTCTCTCGTCACAGCCAGTGTTCTGCTAACTGCCCTGCGGCTGGCCGGTCTTAGGGCTGACTCAGTCAATACGGTTCTGCGCAGGTTCGTTGAAATCCGGACGTTCCTTGCTATCTCTCCTCAAAACATGTGGCGTATTAACCGACACAGACCCGGGGCAGGTAATCCTTTGTCTGCCTGGTTAACGTATGAGCGGGCGGTCGCTCGTTCTCGTTGAATATAAAAGCAAACGATCACTTATATAAATACAATGATTTTTTTATGTGCTTTTTTCAGGAGTTATGTGAATGACGTCGCTGGCGTTCATGAGAAGGGGTCAGTAAGCATGAGATAATCACGGTATTCAAAGACATGCCCTGCCCTCGCTGCTGAGCAGAAAAACAAACCGGTTGCCCGGAAAATGCCAAAGGGAGAATGCAAATAAGGCAAAATTCAGGACACCTGACCCGGCTTTCATGACCGGGCCTTAGTAAAATTATGCGCATCGCCTTGTTACCAGCATTTAACTTTTGCGGATTTAGCTTGCATGCAATATTCTTTATTGCAGATATTATTTAAACAATTCTGGTGTGTTTGCATGGAGAAAATTAAATGCAAAAAAACAGCATCTTAGAGGAAAAGCTATGCTTTTCTTTGTATTCGGTAACAAACGCGCTAATCCGCCAGTATCGGCCCTTGCTGAAAGAGTTTGACCTGACCTACCCACAGTTTGTCGTGCTTATGGCCCTTTACGAGCAGGACAATATCCCGTTACGGGCGCTTGGCCAGAAGACATTATTTGACTCGGGAACGCTGACGCCGCTTGTACAAAAACTTGAGGCGAAGGGGTTTCTGAAAAGGATGGCTGTCGCCGGAGATGAAAGGATGAAAAATGTCGTTCTTACTGAAAAGGCGAATGAGATGAAAGAGGTTCTGCTGGATCTGCCTGGTAAGATGAGATGTACCATGCAGATGAATGATGAGGAGTTAAATCTGCTTCGGCAACTGTCGGCTAGTCTGCTGAAAGACTTGTAAGGCTTAGTGCCGGTGTGGCATGGACGGGAAGCACAGTCCGGCAATTCAGCGGTACACCAGAAGATTGCGGCAGCCGTCCATTTTTCCCAGAGAAAATTGCTCAGACGCAGAGCAACAGCGATGGCCGGAGCAGTGTCAAAATGTTATGAGCGCCGGGATGAAGGATGCATCCTGATTCCCCGTCATGAATGGGAAGGAAATCAAGGATCCCCGGCCGGATTTAAGCCTTGTACTCGCAGAATGCATGCTCTTTTTGAGCATGATCTCCTCGTTTGAACCTAGTAAAAATTTCGCTTACTCAAAGATTCACATTTGGGGCAGTTACAGCCCATCTGTACCGGGCGGCAAAAGTTTTGCGCTGCCGCCCCAGGGCGATGCGTATTCGTTCCATGACCATCTATCCTCGCCAGGACGAGTCCCGTCCACGCCAGCAGTGTTAATCCCATAATATCTGAGCGCTGTAAAATAACGTTGCATTTATATAAATGATCACTTACTTTTATATTTATCGCGACGCAAACGGGCAGCTTTTAGCTTCGGCGTCAACCAGGCAGACAAGGGATTACCCGCACCGTGTCTGCATCGTTCAATCCGCGGGATACCCGGAAAGGAAATATCATGGAACACCCGAATATGACTGAAGCTGCAGGAAACTGGATCAACGGTAACTGGAACAACGGAGGCACGATAAGACAGGCGATAAGCCCTTCAACAGGCCAGCCACTGGGAAACTACCTGGACATCGGCACTGACGAAGCACGTCAGGCGATCGAAGCTGCCCGTACTGCCTTTGACACGACAAGCTGGTCCAGAGATCGCTCCCTGCGCTCACGTGCCCTATTTGAACTGGCCGACGAGGTCGCAAAACGGGTGGACGAGATAGCAATCCAGCTGGCACGCGAAGGGGGCAAGCTGCTGGCGCAGACTCAGTGGGAGCTGGCATTAACGGTGGAGTGGCTGCGTTATGGTGCCGCCACGGCACTGCTGCAGACCGGCGGGCGCGCCCTTGAAGCCGCTCCGGGAATGCATTTCCATTCCGATCCCGAACCTCTTGGCGTTGTGGGAGTTATTTCGCCATGGAACTCACCAATCATACTGTCAGTGCGCGCTGTCGCTCCCGCCCTGGCTGCCGGATGTACTGTGGTGCTGAAACTGCCGCACCAGACCGCGCTTACCAATGCCCTGTTTTCCCGGGCAATCGCTGCAGTCAAATCGCTGCCACCGGGTGTACTGAATGTGATCACCGAAACCGGGAGTACTGGCGCTTCCATGCTGGTCGACTCCCCTCTGGTGAACATGATCAGTTATACCGGCAGCACTAAGGTAGGCCGCCTCATTGCCGCCAACGGCGCCAGAACGCTCAAACGTCTGAATCTGGAACTGGGCGGAAAAGCGCCGCTGATCGTATTTGATGATGCAAACCTGGATGTGGTGGTACCGCAGATCGTCATGGCACTGGTCGCGATGAATGGTCAGTTCTGCTGTACCGGTTCACGGGTACTGGCCCAGCGTGGCATCGCCGACCGGTTGCGCGCTGCACTGATCGAGGCTTATCAGAATGTCCAGCTCGGCGAAAGCGAAGACCCGCAGGCGCAGCTTGGTCCGCTGATCGACAAGGCCAGTGTTCAGCGCGTTGATGCCGTGGTCGCGGCAGCAGGATCGTATGCAAACATTCTGGTGCGCGGCGGCCCCGTGAATGAAGGCCCTCTGGCCTCAGGCGCGTTCTACCGCCCCACCCTGATCGAAGTACAGGACCTGAGCACTGATGTCATCCAGTCTGAAGTCTTCGGGCCGGTCCAGACTTTCGAGATTTTTGATGACGAAGCTGATGCAATCATGCGCGCAAACGCTACCGAATTCGGTCTCGCCGCGTCGGTGTTCTCAGACGACACGGCGCGTGGCCGGAGAGTTGGCAAGTCTGTTCAAGCCGGTCATATCTGGCTAAACTGCTGGGGCGTTATGTCCGAGCACTTCGAACAGAGCGGCTTCAAGCAAAGTGGTATCGGCGTCCTCTGCGGGCCACGTGCGATTGAGCAGTTTCAGGAAATCAAGGTCTATGCGAGCGTTGAGGCTACGCCGGCGTCACTCTGACGTTTATCGCCTCGTATCGCCAGTTCGTCCACTGCGCGGCTGACCTGACCTGCAAACTGAGGACGATACCACTCCGGTGTCGTCCTTATGTTACCTGAATGGAATAAAATGTGAAAATGAAAACTGATGCAGACAAGCCCCTGCGCGGGCGTCCCGTGAATGAGCATGCGCGTGAAGAACGCATGATCCAGATCCTCAACGGGGCCCGAACCTGCTTTATACAACGAGGGTTTCACGCCTCATCCATTTCCGAGATTGGTGCGGCTGCAGGGGTCAGCGTTGCGAACATTTACCAGTACTTTCCGAGCAAGGACGTCCTCATCACGGCGCTTATCGAACTCGACCTGCAGCGGCATCACAATTTGATAAGCCGTTTCTGGAGTACTGATTTCAGTCGCAAGGCGATTGAAGAGCTGCTGGCAGAGATGTTCCTCACACCCGAGGGACACGCGGTGGCGGTTTTACGTGCTGAAATCGCCAGTGAAGGTGCGCGTAACACACATGTTGCCGAACTCCTTCGTGATTCAGAAGCTGGCCTGATTGACAGCGTCCACAGCAGGATACGCGCGGCCCAGAGTAGCGGCCAGATATCTGCCGGACTCGATCCGCATGCCGTGACAGAGCGCTTGTCCCTTGTTTTTGAGGGCCTCATGCGCCTGTACCTGTTCTCCCCGGACAATGGACATAAACTCATCGAGCTGTATTACCGCCAGTTTGCCGATACGCTTCAACTGAAGTTTTGACTTCCTGTCCACGGTAGAAAATGAAGGTGGTGCCAGGTTAACCGAGGCTGAACTATCGGCCGGTACCGGAGCCTGGCATAACGATAATACATGCACGTTGCTGGCACAAAATGACAGCCCCGCCTGTCCGTTAATCCCACTTTCACACCCTTTTAAGATGCCCCTGTATGCCAATTAAATGCAGGTTAACCTCCCGTAATGAACGAAAAACCTCCTTTGACAGGGTTAGATGTTCAGGGTGTTCAGGACATACCTGAGTATTTCTGAGTCTGCTTCTGGCACAAAGCGGGTTTGCCTTGAGGATTATGTCCGCGTTGAAGAAAAAGCGGAGAATCGGTTGTTCTGGCAGGAATACCCGCCACGCGCCCACAGGTCCCTTCGGTCTGGACTGATGGGGTCAGAACGCAGGGGGCTGGGGCAGTTTCAGTGGATATGATTACTGTGGATTTGATCCCTTACCAACAGGCAGGTATCGGCAACAAGGCGGAATTGTGGGGTAAAAAGGTCCTGATTGATGAGGAGGCGTACGATGCCGGTACCGTTGGTAATGAGCTGACGTGTGCGCTTGCTCCGCGGGTACCGGTCGGGGTTATTTGGTTTTAAGCGCGGTAAGCGTACCGCACACATTCCTGCTGCATTTCCACGCCAGCGCTGCCAGTACGGCACCCATAATCATCATCGCACTCAGCGCAAGCTTCTCGTTTACCGGCAGAGCCATCGCCAGTAAACCGGCAGAGGAGCCGCCCGCCATCTGAATAAATCCCGCCAGGGCCGAAGCCACGCCAGCCTGCTGTTTATAAGGTTCCAGCGCAAAGCTGGTTGCCGGGCCAACCGTAAAGGCCAGACCGGCTACCGAAATAGCCACCGGGAACATATATAACGCCCAGCTGGTTTGCATCTCTGCCGGGAAGATGGCCATGCCTGCCAGCATCGTCACAGCACCACAGACCATTGCCAGACTACCAAAAGCCAGACAGATGGACCGGCCCAGTTTGCGGATGATTTTATTTACCAGCACGCTGCCCAGCATAATCCAGAAGCCATTAGCGCCAAAGGCTATGGAAAACTGCAGGGCAGAGAGTTTGCCTTCGGTCATCAGCACCTGCGGAGCCAGCGACACGTCGGTCAGCACCATGCCCATTGCACCCGCATTAGCAAACGTAAAAGCAAGGAAGCGGGGTTCACGCAGGATTCTGGCGTACTGGGCAAGCGGAAGTGCTTTGACTGCCAGCGTTCCGGCCGGACGTGTTTCAGGCAGAAAACGCAGGATCATCAGGCCAATCACCAGCACATAACTGGCCAGAAACCAGAAGGGGGCACGCCAGCCAAACGCACCGGCCAGGAAACCACCCAGCATCGGTGCCAGTGCCGGAACAATATTCAGGGCACCGTTAAGAAAACCGTAGGCTCGTCCCGCTTCCTCGCCCTCAAGGCGATCCCTGACGCCGCTGAACGCCACCACGGCGGTACAGCAAACCGCGCAACCCTGAACAATACGCGCGCTAAGGAACTGCGGCCAGCCGGTTGCAGTGGCAGCCAGAATACTGCCCAGCAGATAAAGCAGGATCCCGGCTATGGCTACAGGTTTACGGCCAAAATTATCAACCAACGGACCCGCAACAATCTGACCTAAACCCATTACCAGCAAAAACGGGGGAATGGTTGTCTGGATCGTGGTCACAGGCGTGTTCAGCCCCAGCGCAATGTCTGGCAGGGTAGGCAGGTAGAGATCAATGCCCAGCGGACCCAGAAGCACCAGGCTGAGTAAAAGAAGCGTGAATTTTTGCATCGTGCGTGACAGCATCCATATAAAAGCGGGTAATGACTCCAACTTACTGATAGTGTTTTATGTTCAGATAATGCCCGATGACCTTGTCATGCAGCTCCACCGATTTTGAGAACGACAGTGACTTCCGTCCCAGCCTTGCCAGATGTTGTCTCAGATTCAGGTTATGTCGCTCAATGCGCTGAGTGTAACGCTTGCTGATAACGTGCAGCTTTCCCTTCAGGCGTGATTCATACAGCGGCCAGCCATCCGTCATCCATACCACGACCTCAAAGGCCGACAGCAGGCTCAGAAGACGCTCCAGTGTGGCCAGAGTGCGTTCACCGAAGACGTGCGCCACAACCGTCCTCCGTATCCTGTCATACGCGTAAAACAGCCAGCGCTGACGTGATTTAGCACCGACGTAGCCCCACTGTTCGTCCATTTCAGCGCAGACAATCACATCACTGCCCGGTTGTATGCGCGAGGGGCTTTGTTGAATAAATCAGATTTCGGGTAAGTCTCCCCCGTAGCGGGTTGTGTTTTCAGGCAATACGCACGCTTTCAGGCATACCTGCTTTCGTCATTTTGTTCAGCGCTCGTACCAGGGCCATAGCCTCCGCAACCTGACCATCGTAGTCACGCAGCGTCAGTGAACCCCCGAACAGCTGTTTTACCCGGTACATCGCCGTTTCCGCTATCGAGCGACGGTTGTAATCTGTTGTCCATTTCCACCGCGCATTACTCCCGGTCATTCGCTGATTAGCCACTGCACGGTTACGGTCTGCATATTCACCGGGCCAGTAACCCGCACCTTTTCGGGGAGGGATAAGCGCGCTGATTTTCTTACGCCGCAGTTCATCGTGACAGAGCCGGGTGTCGTAAGCGCCGTCTGCCGATGCTGCCCTGATTTTTCTGTGAGTCTGCCGGATACGACCCGGGAAGGCTTCTGAGTCCGTCACATTGTTCAGCGACAGGTCTGCACAGATGATTTCATGTGTGTTGCTGTCAACTGCCAGATGCAACTTTCGCCATATACGACGGCGTTCCTGGCCATGCTTTTTGACTTTCCACTCGCCTTCACCAAAGACCTTCAGCCCGGTGGAATCAATCACCAGATGCGCGATTTCACCCCGGGAGAACGTTTTGAAACTGACGTTAACCGACTTTGCCCGCCTGCTGACACAGCTGTAATCCGGGCAGCGTAGCGGAACGTTCATCAGTGTAAAAATGGAATCAATAAAACCCTGTGCAGCCCGCAGGGTCAACCTGAACACGCGTTTAATGACCAGAACGGTGGTGATGGCGAGATCAGAATAGCGCTGAGGTCTTCCCCGTGATGAAGGCGTTGCCGACTCATACCAGGCCTGAATAGCTTCATCATCCAGCCAGAAAGTTATGGAGCCACGGTTGATGAGGGCTTTATTGTAGGTGGGCCAGTTGGTGATTTTGAACTTTTGCTTTGCCACGGAACGGTCTGCGTTGTCGGGAAGATACGTGATCTGATCCTTCAACTCAGCAAAAGTTCGATTTATTCAACAAAGCCCCCCCTTTCGCTCACTTAACACTGGACAGCTTGAGCAGGTGGGTGGCGATCCCCCAACGGAGGGTGATATCTAGTCCCCGGCCCGCTTCCAGCACGGCATAACTCGCGTTCGGTTGTGCGTAGCGGTTGAAATGATCGATGTTTCCCTCTTTAAGCAACGCAAGCATGCCCTGCATGACATGTCCGTGAGTGACAACACAAAACGTCTGATGCGTTGCGGTTGCCATTTTCTCGCGCAAAAAATGGATAATACGCTGGGAAGCATGGGCAAGCGACTCGCCGCCTGGAGGACAAAACGCGGCATTCTGTGAAAATAACGCGAGAAACTGACTCGGATATTCCTGCTCTAATTGTGCCTTCGTCATGCCTTCATATTGACCAAATGACTGTTCTTTTAGTGCCTCTTCGATCACCAGCGGGCACTGAAAATGGCCCGCCAGCGCCTGACCCATTTTCCACGCACGTCCAAGAGGTGAAGTAAAGACGCATTCCACCGGATAAGCAGCATCCGTTAACGCCGTCAGTAATGCCGATGTTTCCAGTGTGCCGCGGGCAGTCAACGGGCTATCCTTGTGTCCTTGGATAACACCGTGCTGATTCCATTCTGTTTCTGCATGCCTCACTAAAATCACTTTCATCAGAAATTACAATTGCTCCAGTAGCTGGCCTGCATCCACAAGAGGCAATGATGGCAAGGCATGCCATGCATTCCAGATTGACCCAATGATATCCGCTTCACGGTAGTCCGAAACGGTACCCTGAACGAGCTGTTCAAGCCATTCAAGCGTATTCGTATAACGAGCAAGATCTGTACAAGCTGTTTTCCAGAGAACATTCTCCAGCATTAGCATTAACAACTCTTCGTCTTTATTGATATCAAATTCAACCACTGGAAGCTGCTTAAGCGTGCACAGCGTCTTCACCAGCTTATCACTTTGTGACAGCGTGGCCCTGGGAATAGCAATCGGTAATGTGCTCATTTTCAACTGAGGAAGCATTTCACTCAGTGTTTGCAGGAAAAGCACCTTATCCACGCCGGCAAAGCTAATGCCGCCTAAGAGCCAGGGTGTGATAGCCCGGCGTATAGCATAAAATTCACGGACAGCTTTCTTGGCAATAACTAAATCATTTACGCTAAGAGCATTAATATGCGAGAAAATTTCGCGCCCTTCATTACCATGCTCACCTTCAATATTGATCTTCTCATGGACTATCTGGCTACGTATTGCTTCTGGAGCGAGACCGGAGTTCTCCAGTACGTCAATATAGGCCTGACTTTCCTCACTGGTCCCTTCCATCAGTGCCACCAGCGTGACGAAGGTCGGCAAATGAAAATGAGCCGCTTTGAGTAACATGGCCATAGTAGCCTCAGTGCAGAGATGAGGACTGGTAGATTCAATTTCCTCGTCACTCATCCCAAAACCCAGCAACGACCGGCGCAGTAATTTTTCATGACCGACTTCATCAAAGAAGAAGTCACGGATCGCCATAGTCAGGTCGTCATTACCATAGTCGCGCAAAGATGCGGTTAGTACCCGTTCTGCAGCCCGAGTGACATGGTAATATTCAACGGACCAGCGCTTTAACGCCGCGTCGTCTATAGTTTTGGTGAATACTTTGCGGCTGAATTCATCCTGTTCAAAAGCAGGTAAAACAATATTGTAATAATAATTCTCAATCTCACAGATAAACGCCTTGCCTGAAATAACGTCATTTACAGATTGGGCGTCAGAGAGTAGATGTTGCTCATCGAGCATAGTGAGAAAATCATTAACCGTATATGGCTGCATTGCCGAACCCAGCCTTTCATTCAGCGCTGGAACATTAATATCTGCATCCGTTAAATGTTTAAGAATATCTCCGGCGGCCTGGGCCATTATTTCATTCTCAAAATCAATGGTAAAACTCTCGCTGGGAGTAATAAAAATAACTTGCTGGCGATCGAGTCGATAGGTGATATCTTTTGCGAGGCATGGATTATTTTGATAAATCATAAAGAAACCCTCAAAAAGTAAAGGCACTCTATCGAAACAGAGTGCCTGGTTTGATCTATTACAGACGAGCGTTCATTACTGGAATAACACGACGAGTAACTTTCATGTTAGTCTCCTTGTTGAAGGTTAATAATCCTCGAAGAGGGCCTGTTTTCATACACCGATTTTCGGGTTAAATACCCAAAACTAATAAATAAAGCGGTCACAAATCTTATAACGTTCCAGAACCGTGAAACCTGCATTCGCTGGCTCATATTTAGCAACAACAGGCATTCCTTTTTCCATCCACCACGTCATTTCTTCGGTAGAATATTTTCTTGTCGTCTGCCTCGGTGAATCGTAAAGCAAGCCGTGAAGCTGTACCAGTTCATCGAAATCCTGACGAGCCATCCCAGACTGTTGCTGATAAGGCCATGATTGATGTTCAATAATAGAATAATGTCCATCCCAGCGTACCGCGTGGTATTGCTCATACAGCCATGCCAGAAGAGGAGGCATTGGCTCATGAATTTCCTTCTGCCAAAAATCAGCCAGCAATAATAACGGCGCTTCAAGTTTAGCCTGTTTTAATAAGTTGCTTAAAGAATCCCATTCCTCTTTTTTTATCAGATTAAACGTCAGCTTTACATCCATCATGTCACGCAATGTGAATTTTTTTGTCACACCATCACGGAAAGTAAATTCAGCAATCAATAATACAACCAATCTCATTGCTTCTGTCAAGGCGCATAATTGATTAAAATATAAATTTGAAAAATTTGACACAGGAAATGCATTAAAATGAATCTCAACATACACATCATCAAGAGCACGTTCGCCAGCATTATTCCTCAGTCGAAACTTGGCAGAACTTGCAATGCTGTTATTCGTTTTCCGCACCCAGACAAACATTTCTTTGAAGCCAAGAGACAAAAGATAATCATGTGCCTCAATAAAGTCTTTTTCATTTTTATATAAGATATCAACATCACGAGATTCACGCTGAAAACCTTGAGGATAAAAATGCTTAAAACTTTCCCCTTTAAGGGTTATCAGAGAATCAGACTTACATTTCTGCGTTAGTCTTGCAAGTAATTTCTCATGCAGCAAGGTTTTTTTTCGATAAATATCCAGTCTTTTTTTCGCCCATGAAGAAAGTGTATTTTCTTTGCACCAAAATTCAAGCCAGGCATAAAGTAATTTATTTCGATACAGTTCTTCCCAGTGTTCTTCATCGATAGACGGTAATACAGCATCGCGACCAGAAATAAGATACTGACTGAAATAATCGTAGAAGCTCAACAATTCTTTATTAAATTTCATAGACAGACTTCCTGTGTGATTTCAGTGCCCATATGGTAACGGGAACAGTTAACACTAACTCAACGACTGCTGTGAGTAGATAGACCTGCCGTACCCCCATCCGCCAGGCTATATACCCACCAATCAAGGTCGCAACAGGGATCCCACTTTTCACAAGAGCCCCTGAGATACCTAGCGTGGTCCCATAGCTGGCAGGATCAGAACAGAGCTGGCGTAATGTTCGAAATGAGACCGCTGAAATCACTATCGATAGTGATTCGATAAACATTGAAATCACCAGTACTGGGTAGCTGTTTAGTTCATAAACAAGGAAATAGAGCAGTGCGTTGATGAGCATTGACGCCACCAGAAGCCCCAGCAGCATTGATGGCCTTTTACTGATAAAACCTAACAGCCATGCCCCGACAATGCCCCCCACCCCTGCTGCTGTAATGATACTCCCGGTATCAAGAGCACTCAGCTTTAACTCATGGGTAGCGTAGAAAACCATCAATGTCGCTGGTACAGTTTCGACAGCATTCACTAGCAAAATAATAAATGAGAGATGCATCAAAGCACGGTTCGCTCTGAATGCCTTAATTCCCTCCTTAACACGTAAGAAAAACAGCGAATACCAGGGCTGGTGCACGCCTTCCCTTTTTTCATAACGAGGGGTAATCAGCGACACCCCAAAAGAGAAACCAATTAGCAGAAACAGCGTCCACTGCAAAGACCAGGTTAGCGCCCATCCCATTGCAAGGGGAATAACGACGGTAACAATCTGTTCAAACAGTGATGTTCTCGTATTAAAATCGCCCCATTTTTCTTTTGGCAGCACATCATAAGCAGTTCGGCTAGTCCCTGCAGAGACGCTGTAGGCAACAGCCGACATAATAAATAGCGCGACATAAAGCGCCTGGATAGGTAACCAGTTGTTATAGACCAGGACCATCAACCCCAGCGGGAGCATATGGAGATAAAGACTCCAGCGCATAATGATCCCCGCCCCCCAGGAATCAATTGAAGCCCCAACAATAATACCAACCACAATATAAGGAACGTATTCCATCGCACGGTAAGTGGCGAAGACATCAGCATCGGCAATCTGCTGAGCCAGAAAAATGGGAATCAGCACCGAGAGGCCGACAGCGATAATTTTGGAGTAGGTAAATTGCAAGAGTAGCCGGGTCATGAAGATACCTCCTGCACCGGGCAAGAAGCATTCAGAACTTTGATGGCACCCTCTACCGTCTCGTAAATAGCCTCTCTGGCCTGTGCCACCCATTGAGGATCCGAGGGGAAAAATACCTCGCGAAATTCCTCTCGTACCTTGTCGTATTGTGGTCCGGAACTGATCTGCCGTTGCCATAACCAGTTCTCTCGCTGCATCGCAATCATGACTTCCAGCGCTGGACTGGTACCTAGCTCCAGAACATAACCTTCTGCCCGACCGCCTGGAAAAAGGCTGTCGACATAGCCGGTCAGCGTGCCCTGGAGTAGAGAGGAAACCGCATTATGACTGGCGTGATTAATGGCCTGAGTGAGAACCGGCTCTTTGCCGATACCACGTCCACCTTCACGGATGATACTTAGTTGTCCCTTTTCACCCAGCCCTGTATGAATATCGAGCACCAGAAAATGGCGGAACTGGCGGGATAAGGTCAGGCATACTTCGCGTACAGCTATCTGGCTCGGCGTGATCTTATCCCCGCCATAAAAGAGTCCTTCAGGGTGATGATACTGCCCGCTGGTGATCACCGACTGTACACGTTGAAGCCCGTCGTGCGTAATCCATTCAAGCAACTTTGATCGAAGCTGCGACTGGTCGGGTAGCTCAGAGCCAGCAGGACAAATTATTTCACGCGCGCGATCATAATCCCTGTTGCGCTGGGGGACAGACCCACCAATAAAATTTCTGTTGAGATCGATATTTGTTTCATTCACTCGCCGAAGCTCATGCATACCCCAGGGATTGACGGCATGCACCAGGCAAATCGCAATATGTTTTGGCGTTGGGAAATCCCTGAGAAGGGTTTCCTGTATAAGTGCACCAGGTAGTCCCTCAACGCCATGCACACCAGAAAAAACAACAATGCAGGTGTTCGCCTGAAGATCACCGAGCACCGTATACGTTAAATGAAGAGCACTACCGTCCTGCCCCAGTGTCACGGGGATCTGTGTTACTTCTACTCCACGTTGCTGCGCAAGACGACTAAATTGCGCTCTGCTTTCGGTATACATGCTCATGTTACATCACTCCATCAGGCCACATTATCGATATCAGATTGATCAAAGGTCAGATGATAGAGCTCTTCGTAATACATAACGAAAAGCTTGTAGACATTATCAATATGCGAAAGGATCTTCTCTTCATCTTCAGGAAGATTCGCTGTTTTGACCAACACATCCCAGACAAAGTCGACATGATCATCATCATCGTCATGATCAACATGTGCGCGCTGACCTCTGACATACTCTTTGCCCATAACCTGCTCAATATTGTCAATAATAGCGGGTTGCGTTTTTTCAGATGCTGATTCAATAAAATACGAACTGCAGAGTGATGCTAACGGGCGACCTTCATGTTCAAGACCGTAATAGAAATATCCCTGAAGCAACTTTGTGGATAGAAGTGGCTCGGTTGAATAAATCTCATCTGGTGACACGCCAACTTTCTTCAAATCAGCAGCAAACATGGAATCATGAAGCATTTCATCACCCGTATACTCGCACCAGCGTTTGGCAAGTCGCGGATCGGTTTTTGTAAAATAATGAATAGTTAAACCATCAATCGTGCGCTTCATTCGCAAACGCAGAATTATTTCAATTAAATTACGTTTGTAATATTCAAGATTAATATTTTTAGCGTCTTTCTGGTGTGATGCGCCAGGCACAGTAGTAAGAAATTTATTTACACGATCTGCAATAAATTTATCGACCCGCTGTCTGAATTCACTATGATTATTACTCATAAAACCCCTCAGTCGTGTTATGCATTGAACTGTTGAATGGAACGTGTTTACCTTTACCTGCAAGCCAGTCATCAAGTCCATCACCCCGCATTAATGCAAACTCCAGCGCGTAACTGTGATGAATCAAGTTGGTACAAATAATCATGAATGCAACATTGCTGAGGTGGATATCAAGCTTGTGAAGCTTGTTCTCCAGTTCCCTCACGGATAACGCTTTACCCGCGGGCATGCCATGCAAAAGCCACTGTTCAATGTCAGCAAGCAATAGGTTAGCCTCTGTCGGAAACGGGCAAGTGCTGACTGAAGATCTTAGTTCTTCCAGCGCCGTGGGCCAGTTGAAATCATTTTCAGAAAAGCGTGATGTTTTTCCATCTAAATAATCAGCAAGTTGTGCCGATTTATTTTCATGAAAATTATCAACAATCTCCTGAAAAAAATCATGGCGTTCCTCTGAACTAAACAGTATTCCAGATTCCCTGATAATATCAGCGGGCTCATCTGTGGTATGGACAAATTTAAATAAACGATTATGACTCTTCAAAATCGCTCGTAACTGATCTGGCTTATGTAATTCTGGCAAAGAACTTCCCTTCAGGGATTGAAGGCGTACCGTACCCGGCAACTCACGCTCCTGGCTATTATCACGAAATACAACCATAGTACAATCGTCACTGGTAAGCAGCTTTTCATTAAGAAAAATTCGGTCCAGTGAAAACTGATTCAGTTGATAGCGCCAGTCTTCCCGCATTGTCCAGTGATTATAACGAAACTCTCGCCACGTAATCGGCGTAAAGTTTTGGCGCTGCAAATAATCAAGCGCAGCCTGACATTTCCTGGCCATGAATGCATCGGGTTTGAATACCAGAACAGCAATATTTTGCAAAAAGGAGACGGTATTTTCACCAAAAATCTTCCGCGCGTCACTCCAGGCTTCCCTGAAGTATACATCCCGAGAATAAAATATTTTTTTCTCCGGCATGACAGTTAGACCTTCCCAACTATCATGACCAACCTCATCAATAATATCTTCACCGGTATTATACATTAAGGACATCACTTACCTCCGACTGAACCAGGAAATAAGAATCTCAGATGCTGAGGTTATCGTCGCCAAATCTGCAGCAAAGGAAAAACGAATGAATTTGTGTCCATTATAAGGGTCAAAATCAACACCCGGGGTAATGGCAACTCCCGTTTCCTCAAGTAACTGTTTACAGAAAGCCACACTGTCATGGGTTAAATGTGATACATCAGCATAGATATAAAAAGCCCCCTGAGGGTAGGTAATGTTTTGTAATCCACACTCTTTCAATGCTGCATACAGGATATCTCTTTTTTGTTGATATCCGGATACATATTCGTCCATTTGCTGATACGCTTTAAAAGCGTGAATGGCGCCCACCTGGCTCAGCGTTGAGGTAGCGATAAACAGATTCTGGATCAGTCGTTCAACGGTTCGCAGCCAGTTATCCGGTACAATCATCCAGCCAATGCGCCAGCCTGTCATCGAGAAGTATTTTGAAAAACTATTGACCACAATCGCTTTCTCGGAATATTGACGTGCGCTGGTTGCTTTAGTACCGAAAGTAATACCATGATAAATTTCGTCTGAAATCAGGGTAATAGCTTGACTGTCGCAATACACTGCCAGTTCATCCAGAACAGCAGCGTCATACATGGTACCGGTAGGATTATTCGGCGATGAAACAATGATTCCGTCTACCGGCTCCGTCAGGTCGCTGAGATGACGCGCAGTAATCAAATAATCAGTCTCTGCGGTGACGTGAACATCAACCGGAATTAAATCTAGTGCTAATAAAATATTGCGATAACAGGGGTAGCCCGGAACCGGTACAGCAACCCGATCCCCTTTGTCAAAACCGGACAAAAATGCCAGGATAAACGCAGCCGATGAGCCCGGGGTGACAATAATGTTTTCAGCTGGGACTGATACCCCGTAAAAATCAGCATAATGCTGAGAAATATTTTCACGCAGTGCACTCAGCCCTGCAGCGACCGTATAACCCAGCGTCTGTTGCGGTAATGCGGTTTTTAATGCCTCAATGACGGGATCCGGAGCGGATGTACCAGGTTGCCCCACCTCGAGGTGCCATACGATCTTGCCGTGGGCCTCGCGTTCGGCAGCGGCCTGCATAACGTCCATAACAACAAAAGGTGAGATATCTGAACGTTGGGATAAAGATTTCACGCCTGGTTCTCCTGTAATACGTATTCAGCACTATTGCACGACTCCTCGTTGATATAACGCGCAAGGATCGCGGCCCGATCGGCGATGACTTTTCTGGTCCAGGCCGAAATATGCGGGGTCATGTCGACATTATCGAGTTGCCTAAAATCTGCCGCTGATGGTCTTGTTGCCTGATCTCCTTTTTGGGGATAAAACTGCCATACATCGATGACAGCTCGGCCGATTTTTCTGTCGCGGCAGGCCGCGGCCAGGGCCTCATAACTGACACATTCAGCCCGGGCGATATTAATGAGTAATGTATCCGGCTCCATCATAGTGATGGCGTGCTGGTCAATAATATTTTGGGTATCTTTATCAACACCACAAGCGACAATTACGACATCACACCCCCGGAGAAAGTCATCCCGTTCAGTTCGAGGGAAAAACAAAACTGAACCTGAGGTTTCGTATGGATAGCGCGTCAGGCAGCGACAGGATGAGCCAAAGAACGAAAAAACCTCAATCACCTTGCGACCAATTCTCCCACCACCGATAACACCAACAGTGAGTTCATTGAGTTGTTTTCGCGCAACGCCTCCCAGCCGTGAACAATCCCGCCAGTCATAGCTGGATTTAAACCTTGCCCCAATACTATCCAGTTCCCGGAAATATGAGATGACGTAACTGAGAATATATTCCGATACGGCCATCTCGTGAGCTGCACAGGTTAAAACCTCGACATTCTCAGGTAATTGTGAAAAATTAATTTTATCAACACCAATTCCCGGAACAAGAACCTTTTTAAGACTACTGGTTACAAAACGCTGATCAAATACCATGGATACTAAAATATCTGTATTCTGGCAATGAGAGGCAATCTCCGCGTCTGTGGCAGACTCATCCAAAAAGGTCATAACGTGCTGTTCTGCACACAAATGCATCTGGCGGCTCAAGTAGCAGGCCATATTTCCAAAGAAAAATATTTTCACTCGCTCTCCAAAAATCATTATATGACTTTGAATCGGCTGTATAGCTGTGCTCTAGCATTAGCATCAGAAAGATGCAATATACAGATCATCCGGTCTGACAGTGTCAGGTTAGCGGAGAAAAACTCATTAACAACAGCATCACGGCATTGTGGCATTTTTTGATAGAAATCATCAGGCACTTCGCCACTTGCGTTATATATCACACCATTTTCTTTATTATATCTAAATCCAGGATGAAGATAGTTAGCCAATTGTATAGAGAAGTCAGCCAGTTCGTTATCATTGCTCAGTAATATCTGCGGGAAAAAAGCAGAATTCTGAATGTCTGAAAAAGAAGCAAGTATTTTGAAAGAGCGGGGGTTAACGGTTTTCAAAATAATATACTCATAATCCAGACCTATTTTTTGAGACAATGTCGAAAAGAGACTTTGCAATATGGAATAAGTGACGCGAGTTCCATGTTGTTTTTCCGATATCAGCAATGTGTAAAGCATGATACATGTTTTACCGGCGATCTCAGCGACGTTGCAGCTTAAAAAACCACAACATTCATTTGTCTCTTTTGTATAGCAAAATAAGCACAGATCAGTCCCGGCAATGGTTTCAGGTTTGGCCATAAAGTAACTGTTAACCTTATGCTGTGGCATCGCCAACGCCAGCTCGCTTATCGCCTTCTCAATGTAGTCTGCTCCTGGCTTTTCAGACCCAAATATGTCGACGTACACCGATCCTCTTTGCATCATTTCGTAGAGCCCAGCACTGCTGGAGCTCTCGTGGGCATGAGATACTTTCATTACGATGCAACCATTACATCTGCTGTGGTAAGCAAACCGTAGGATCTGCGTGGTCAATTTTTTGTAGTTCAGGTGCAACCTGCTGAAGATGATCAAGTACCAGGCCCAGGCGACGCACACGTTCTTTGGCAACCGGCGCACCAACGCTGTCATAAGGATGGGATTGAGCGCTCGCGCCGACTTTCAGATACATCGGGGCAGCAATCTGAGCCAGCTCACCCACTTCATAGAAACGCAGATACCCACCTTTTGATGCATAAACATCAATCGGAATATCAATCACCAGGTCCGGGTTGAAACGTCGGATTTCGTACATCGTAGCGAGAGAAAGATCATGGGCTGTTGTAATACTGTCAGCCCCCGCATCAGCCATCAGACGAGCAATAATAGCGTTGGTTACCATGCAATGTGAGGACGTTTTAAACTTCATATTTGCAGGCAGGATCTCTTTTTTACGAAGCTCATTAAGAATAAACAGCACACCCGGATCGTAAACGATGAGGCCACGGCAGCCCAGCTCACTCAAACGCAGCGCTTCTTCAATGGAGTGCGAAATGGCATCATTGTTATTGAGCTGGCGCCCCTGTTCCATACCGAACTCGGTACGGTAAAAAGAGGATTTAACATCATATTCCGGACGCGGTCCCAGACCGAAGAGCATGCCATAGTTATTTTCATGACACAGTTGTAGCATTTCTTTAATTTCACGGTCGGAACGCAAAAAAGAGCCATGCGTTTCATTAAACCGGGTACAATAGATTTCGCTTTCGCGCAGTGCCGAGACTATTGTTTCCAGCATCATCAGATTATTGACTGCAGGTATTTCTACACCATATTGCCCCCCCTTCGGAAATGAACGTCCCGAAGGCTCTAAGGTCACATCATCAGAAAAAGGAAAACCATTATCACGGAGAATAGTCCGCGCTTTATCAGCACTACGTTTTAAGCTCATATTTAATCCTTCCTGTATGAAAACTAATGTGTGAATGCAACTTCGTTAAAAACAAAATCAAGAGAAAACAGATTTTTAGTCAAAAGGTTAAGGGCTTTCTTTCTAATTGTATTTTTATGGCACTCATTCAGATAGTGCAGCGTTGATTTCCCGTCAACTCTTGCCAGCATCAGTACTGGAATGAGTGCCGCTATCCGTTTCTCAAGTTCCGAACGGTCTTCCCAGTTCACTTTTTGCAGATATGACGTAGTAAGCAGTCTGGACATCAAGATAAAACGGGCATCCCCTAACCGATAAAATTTTAATAGCAAATGATTAATACAAAATGCGATATCAAAAGCCGGATCAGCATAACAGGCACATTCTGCATCTAAAAAAACGGGTTTCGAATCACGATTAAGAATATTTTTTGGACTCAAATCCCCATGTATCACCGAGATACGATTCGCCAGAACCGACTCGCCAATCTCAACGAGGCGTTCACTCATGCCCGGAAATGTGTCGATCAGTGCAAAGATATATGGCTCAATGCGCGTCGCACGTAAAATGTCAGCACTATTAAACTCTCTGGCATAATTCTGGCTACCTGCCGTCATCTCGTGAAAAATGGCAATTTGCTCACCTAATTGTTGAACAAATAGCAAGTCGAATCGCCCAGAGAACAACTGCCTTTGCCAGACTTCAGCTTCCGTAACGTCTATGTACTGCGTCACTAACAGCGGTTTTTTTTCATCAAAATAATAAACGTGAGGAACACTTTCCGCTGACACGCGGCTGGCCATTTCCAGCCATAAATTCTCATAAAATGCTCGTTTTAGCGGGGCTGACCAGTTCTTCTGAACCCGTAATGTTGCTAAAGGCTGTTTAATCACATAACGCTTAAGATTATTCCCTTGCAGGCAATCCATAAGCCATACATCGGAGGAAACGCCTCCCTGAAGTCGTCTTATATTTTGGCTGGAAAACAATTCAATGCCAGTGCCATTCATTAACTCAAGCACGTAATCAACTTCATCAGAATCAATTTCTACAATTCCCCCAGCCTGGGGAAATGGCATATCGGTATCCATTAGAGCCATAACGTTGTCCGGTTGGATTTTGGCGTTTGTTATTTACAAGCTGAATCAGTGAGCGAATTTGAATCTACAAGGTGATATTTAACATGTAAAGCATTTTATTTACATTTCTTTAAAGTGCAAAACAATCCTAAGAATTGTCTTATGCTAAAAATAGTAGGGGTCAAATGCAGCCTGCTGTTTTTTATGATTTTTTCAAAGAATATATTTTAGTCATAATTTTTAATTATGAAATTAAATGTGAGCATAATCACTTTAACTCTGGTGTTAATGGGATCCTCCTAATTTTCATAGGTATTAATCTTTTGACTAATAGCCTTTTTCTTTTAGCATTCTTTTGGCGAATATTTCCCATATTGAACTTACTCATCTAACCGCAAGTTACAACGAGACCAATAGCCATGGTGAAAACAGCTATCACTGCATTAATAGCACGTAAGGTCTGGAGCTCTTCAGGCTTGCCCGCGCTTGAGATTGAGGTTTTTATTGATAAACGGATCTCAGCCAGAGCTATAACGCAGTCGGGTCTGTCAGGTGGTTATGTTGACCCGATATTAAATAGCGAAAACTTATGCGCCAACTTACATAAAATGCTGGACTGTAAGATCCAATACATTAACAAAATGCTTACCCCGCAGTTGCTGGGACAGCGTATCGACGACCAACTTATCATTGACTCTATTTTGAGCTTGAGTACACAAAATAATAAACTTTCGCATGCTGACACCGCAGCAATATCTATTGCGGTTGCGGACCTTGCGGCCAGGTACTATGCCATTCTGTTATGGAAATACATTCAACAAGACTATATTGAACCCGTTATGCCGTTACCAGAAATTGAAATATTCGGGGGTGGAGCTCATGCATCTTATGCTTCAACAGTACAGGATGTAATGGTGATTGCCCCCGGCGCAGAAAACTATCAGCATGCACTCTGCATTGGTGCAGAAATATTTCAGCGTATTAAAAATCACCTGGTGAAGGCAGGAAAACCGACAGGGCTCTGTGAAAAAGGGGGACTTTGGCCAAGCTACGACCATTTTCGCCATGCTTTAGAGATGGTAAGCGAAGCCATTGCGCATTCGGGTCTTACGGCAGGTAAAGATATTGGCATAGCAATCGATTTCGCAGCAGATGGTTTTTACGAGACAGGCCATTACTGGCTGAATGGAAAAGAAGGACGTGGTCAGACTTCAGATGACTATCTTGCAACATTGACTTCGTTGATCAAAGAATTTCCGATCATGTCACTTGAAGACCCGCTGGCGGTAGAAGACAGGGCAGGATATCGTAAGCTGATGCAGCTGTCAGGCAGGCAGGTACAAATTATCAGCGATGATCTTTTGGATTCCGACCCGCAACTGGTGCAGTCCGAGGATGCTGCTTTATTGTGCAATTCCATCATGATCAAGCCGGCAAAGTCTGGCACCTTAACAAAGACGATTTCGGCATTAAGTCATGCGCGAAACAAAGGCTGGGGAGCCATCATGGCAGGGCGCTCTATTGACAGTGAGGATACCGCTGTGATGCACCTCGCAGTAGGTCTGGGCATTGGGCAGTTTAAGATCGGTTCACTGTCACGCGCCGAGCGGAGTGCAAAATTCAACGAGGGGATCCGCATCGCGGAAGCATCACGTGAAATTCAGTTTGCTGGCGGAAAAGAATTGCCTTAAGACATGGCATTATTGCTCTTCAGCAAATTAGCTCTTTCAACTACCCGGGCACCATAAGTACATAGTTGTACACAGGAGGAGTACCTATTTCCCCCCGGTGATATTGCGTGAAATTATGTCTGTCTCAGGTGGGTGACCAGGAACGGCTAACCGGCAGCACGCAGAATGTTATCACTACACCGCGCAGCCAGTGTGTCGTTCAGGTGGAACCCTGAATTAACTGCAATAAGGGGACAGGAACAGACCAGTCTGTAGATGTTATCTGTATCCTTGTTCATTCATGCTGTCCCTCCCGTCGGGGTGGTGTGACCCTCAGCTGTTCTTCATGCGCGCCGGATGCTGCGCATTCGGCCCGGAAAAGGTAGCGATTGTCAGCCTTCAGGCGTTTCAGCCATGATGAGAGGTAGCGCTCATGCTGCCACTCCCCCTTCGTGTCCGCCCCGGCCCTTGAAAATGCACAGCCCAGTCCGGCACTCATTTCCTCAAATACATAATTCTCCGATCCGAAACGGCCAGGATGAAAACGATTTAAGCGGGGTATCGCTCCTGTCCAGTGAACCAGCTCTTGCAGTGCGGTGGCGCAGTAATTGTCCGCCTTTTGAAGCGAAACCAGGACAGTAATACGGTCCTGTCCATAGCAGGCCGGAAAAAACGCAGAACCTCCCTTCCATTATTTTTGCACCAGTACGGGCTATAGGGACAGTGATCTGCATCCGCAGATGAGATGGGATATGCGTCTGCCTGTAAGTCAGCCAGGATGGGGCGCAAAATTCCTGAGTGGCCGCAGCATGCTTTAACAGCAGGACGTGTTCCCGCATCATGCCGCGTCGGCTGCGAAATTGACCGGTATGTCTGACAGGCTGACGTCGCTTATTCAGGGCCCGATCCAAGACCTGCCCTCCTCGCCAGCGCGGTGATGAGGCAAGCTGGCCCTGCTGGTTAACATCATGTTCCGGTTGTTTTCCCTGCCTCCCCTTCATGTAAGTGGGCCTGACTGTTAGGTCTTCCTGCCATCGTTCCGATCAGCAAAGGCGCTACGCATTCAACTAACTTTGCTGAGCAGGTACGCTATCTGTAAGCAAACAGCAGGAGAAAAGAACATCGGGGAAGAAAGATAGGCAAGCTTTACGCTGCGGGGTAAGTAACGGGTTGATGCACTTCGCATTGCAGGCTGAGAACCGGGACTGAATACACCTTTAGCCTGTAAGTAATTCATTAAACGCAGGATGACGCGACGACAGGTCACCGGAATGATAACGAAAGGAGTCAGTGAGATAATCGTGCAAAAAATCTCATAACGCTTTTTTTGCCAGACCCGTTCAGCGTAAGCCTGCGCCCCCGTGCCGTTGTCAGGCGTGGGGCGTGGGGCATGGCCCATTTCTTATCAGGCTGACGAAGACAGGCTGATCACGCCCTCTTCCATTTTGAGCAAGCCTGCAGACAGCAGTATTTTTATACGCCAGCGGCACAGCGCATCCGTCAGTCCGGTTACCGCCATCGCATGACCGATGCCACGGTGCCAGGGCTCTCTGGCTGAACAGTGATAAAATCGCCGGATCGATGCTCTCGATGACGGATTCGGTGAGGACGCCATTTTTCAGCGTACGGATGCCTTTCCCGTTTTCCAGCCAGCCTTCCCACTCACTTGCCAGCTGGCGTTGTAACCCCGCCGACACAAGACGTCGCTCCTGATAGCGCTGACAAAGAATATCAGGCGGGATCATGGCAATCGGCATAACGCCGGTCGCCCCACCCGCTTCAGGCTGTGTGTCATCCAGGCTGCACTGCACTTCGTAAACGGGGGTACTGATGTCCTGAAGCCATCCGTGGATCCGTCGACGAAGGAGTTGTTCTGTCGGATGGTGTCCGGCCCAGATCACAATCTCATCGCCCTCCCTGAGCAGGATCGACAGCTGATAACGGATCTGACCCAGCTCACGGTGCCAGTCCATACCCGCCATATCAGGATCACCGTTAAATACAGCTTCCCAGAAAGCGGCCCGCAACCGGGGAACAGGTAAGTCAATATCATGAAGCGGTCCCACAGAAGCATCGTCCGCAATCGCTAGCACATCCCCTCCCGTCAGGGCGTGTACCCGCTCAGCTGCCGTTCCGGCCTGACAGACATGACGAATTTTCTTCATCGCTTTACTCCCCAGTTAAGCCCATCCGGGCATGCCCACAACAGCGGTATTCGGCCGGATAAAAGCACCCTGCGATTATCCGTTTTCAACGTTAAATCAGGGGTCAACACAATGGCATCAGGTCTGACTGCCCCGTCAGCGATGAGGTAAGCCAGCCGTCATAAACCACTACTCCGTTGCCTCCTGCAGCGCACGCGCTTATCTTTCCTGACGACGTTCTGACGGGTTAAGTCTATGATGTGAATAACTGGACGCATTTCGGTTGACCCGTTGCGGAACGGATGCCTGTCAAAAGCAGTCTGAGCGCAATGTACGGAGTCATTCAAAACAAGGAGACTCGCGATGTCCGAGCATCTGTTTCGTACCAACCGACTTCATTCCCTGTATGAAGCACTTGTACATCATGCTTCCTCGCCTCAGGCCGCCTTCGTCACTCTCCTGGAAGAAGGCTTAACGGCGTTCAATATGACGTTGGGTATCATCAGTCAGATCGTGGATAACCGGTATACCCTGCATACCGTTTCACCCAGCCTTGAGGGCATGTCGCCAGGAATGACGTTCGATATTCAGGACACCTACTGTCAGCTGGTGGTGAAAAAGGGACACATCATCAGCATCCTCAATGCGGGCAGGCACCCTGAACTTAAAACCCACCCAGTCTACCGCCAGATGCGGCTCATAAGTTACATATCCGCACCTTTGTGGGGACGGGGAAAGATATGGGGGACGATTAATTTCTCGTCCAAAGAGATCAGAACAGAAGATTTTACGGACGAGGTTCGTGACTTTATCGGCCTGATGGCGAAAGAGATCGGCTCGTTAGTGGAGGTCCGTATACTGACCGAGGAAAAAGAGAATATCATCTCTGATCTGCGCAGGAATAACGACATACTCGAAAAGATCTTTGATAACTCGGGTATTGGCATGGCTCTCGTTGCCCCCACTGGCCAGTGGAAGCGGGTGAACAGTTCTCTCGTCCGCATGCTTGGCTATTCAGAGCCCTATTTGCTGTCGATCGATTTTCAGAAAATCACACACCCGGATGATTTAACCACGGATTTGCAGTTCCTGCAGGCTCTCTCTGCGGGTGACATTCCGGGCTATCAGCTCGAGAAGCGTTATCTGACGGCCAGCGGAAAATACATCTGGATCATGCTCTCTGTCTCGCTGGTTCGGGAAGATAATGGGGACGTGAAATACTATATTGCGCAGATCCAGGATATGGATGAACGCAAAGCCATGGAACACGCCCTGCGCACGCAGAGAGAGGAACTCCGCCAGGCCAACAGGGCACTGCAAAAAATGGCTTCCGAGGACAGCCTGACCCAAATCGCGAATCGACGCATGTTTTTGGCGTGGTTTGAAAGTTAAATTTCAGCTCACAGAAGACACCCTCGCCCTCTCTCCCTGGCCATTGCCGACATTGATTTCTTCAAATCCTACAATGATCGCTACGGCCATCCCGAAGGCGATATCGCCCTCAGAACGATCGCCCAGGCACTGACTGGTCGCCTGCGTCAGGCGGACAATATTGCCCGATTTGGCGGAGAAGAATTCATTTTTCTTTTCCCTGATACGGACGAAGCACAGTGCTATCAGGTCTGCGAAAGCTTGCGTCAGCACATTGAACAGATCACCTCACTCAGACGGCCTGTGACCATCAGCATCGGGGGCGTCACCGTGCTTCCGCAGGTCGAACGTATGCTGGACTTTGACATGTTATTCAAAATTGCCGACGCAGAGTTATATGAGGCCAAGCATACCGGACGTAATCAGGTACGGGTGAAAATAACTCAAAATGATGATCGTCCTGACAACGAGTAAGAGGACCGGGTTTACGATCCCTTCAGAATCCAGAATAAAAGCCCCCTGCCTGGAGCACGTCAGAGAAAACAGGTTTGAAAATGCCCCGCTGGCTTAACGCGATATGGCGCGCCCGTATACCGATGCACAGACGTAACGCCTTTACCACAGTCAAAACGCTGAGAATAACGGCGCTGGCAGGCGTACATCCCCCAGAATACCTGCTTCTGAAATTATCCCCCGCTCAGGCCATCCCGATGCCGTCCGTTCAGCCAGTTCCCCTCACGAAAAACGATAAAGGATCTCTTCACGCCATCGAAAAAACTTGACTGCGGCATGTAAATTTACATACCACAGTCAAGTAAATCTGTTTATCAGTCACTTAGCGCATACTGCAGTCAATATTTGAGGGGTTTAAGACTCTACCTCATACCGCAGTCAATAATTTCAGGGGATCCAGACGGGAGAAATGAACGATCCTTTAAGGATCATGTTGACTGCGGTATGCACTGAGAGTGCCTTAAAGATGAGATCAAAAACACATTCTTGGGCAAGTTCTGCATACCACAGTCAATATGCTATTTCACGCATACCGCAGTAATGATTCACATACCGCAGTCAACCTTCCGGTTTCATGTTGGCAAGCACATCCGCGAGCTTCTTCGGATCGATACCGGCCGCCTGCAGAGCCTTAATGACGTCTTCGTAATTCTGCTCGGATTCTTGCCCTGTCGGAACATCTTCTTTTTTCACAACTTTAGCGGGGCTGCTGATGAGCTTTGGATTACGATAGTGGACACTGAAGTAGGAGGAGCGGCCGCGCTTGAATTCCGTATAGTCGAGATAGCCGATGTCCTTGAGCTGCTCCATCGCTTTGCGTACGGTATGGTTCTGCGTGTAGACGTTAGAGGTAAGGTTAAGACGATCCCGCATGCGCTTCATTGAAATCGGCGCAGGGTTCTGTGGAAGGCTCTCAATGAACGTGTAAAGCGCCTGGGCGGATTCTTTACGCTGAAGGGCATCTATGGCCTTCAGACGCAGCAGAACGCGTCTGTCCATGTGGTAGAGCTCAAAGAGCTTAGGTTCTGCTTTAATCTCGATGACGTCTTCATTAATATCATAGAACGCCGACTGAACCAGGTGCGTGGTCCACCCTTTCGTCTCACTCTGAAATTTGAGGGTGACGGAGGCGAGTTTGAAAAGTGAATTGCTGATACGATCGCGCATCTTCTTATTCGACCGTCGCGAATCGAAGCCACACATTTTAACGAACTCAACAAAGGAAAGCTCAAGGGTATCTTTTTTAACGCCATACTCCGACATGGAACGGATGATCCCGAGCCAGACCTTGAAGTCGGTATCCATGTCCAGACGGGACCCCGTGATCTTCACGTCCGTGTACCCTTCGCTGCGTGCGACGGAAAGCTGTATCAGTTCATCGGTCGCGTCAGTAACGTTTTTGCGGTTAGCTTTACTTTTTCCTGTGGACTTGAGGGTTGGAACAAAGAGGCCGAGCCGCATAAGCGCCACGGGCTGAACCGTGCTGGTGCTGTTGACATCCAGGTTAACAACTTCGCCGGACGACTTATCGACTTCCTCAAGATTAAGGGGTAAGTCCTTCTTTTCACTCTTCATTTGTTATTCCAGGGTTATCCACATGAGAAGGGTCCATTACATAGCGCAGTCAATGGAAATCCATACCCCAGTAAATGTGTTTGCATATCACAGTATTAGTAATTGCACTCTACAGTCAATATAATACATCCTTCAGTAAAGATCGATCCTATCCTAGACCAGTCATGGTGCGGCCTGCAGCGAAGCGGGGATCTCTTTTGGATCTCTATAGGATCTCTATAGGGATCTCTTATTGGATCGTCCCTGTGAATAACGAGCATAACTCAGTTCTCACCTGAAGATCCTCTGGCGATCGACGCAAAACGCGCTGAAGTGCAGGAGACGTCCTGCTGGACCGGCTGCACACCGCAGTCATCTCTCCTCCATACCGCAGTCAATAAAAGAAACAGTATTTTGCTAACTTCCTGTATTATCTCATATCGCGGAATTAAATCATGACTGCGGTATGTAAAAGATCCCCGGTATTTCTGCACGCCTTCACCGATAACGCATACCTCAGTCAACAAATCCATAACCATTCTTATTCCGTATACGACAGATTTTGCATATCGCAGTCATGGCATGATGCAAGAACCACCAGAATGCGCCGTTTATCCCCTCGATTCTCACGTACCGCAGTCATTGAAGTGACCGCACCCACATTTCACAGTAAAGAAGACATCATTTTTTCTTCACTACGGTATGCAAAAAGATGACTCAGGCATGACGTACCGCTCCGGCAGATACGGTAAAGTGTATAAAACGCGATCAACTTTGCAGCTTTGACTGAACTTTGCAGTTTTATTGGTGGTTTGCATATAAACTGATGCTTTGCATTAATATCCAAGATTTAATAAAATGGCGCAAAGCGATGATTAAAGGATGTTCACTATGGGACTGATGGATACTCTGAACCAGTGCATTTCGGCTGGGCATGAAATGACAAAAGCGATTGCTGTTGCACAATTCAATGATGACAGCCCGGAAGCCAGAAAAATCACGCGACGCTGGCGTATCGGTGAAGCGGCCGATCTGGTTGGCGTTTCTTCTCAGGCCATCCGTGATGCGGAAAAAGCCGGGCGTCTCCCCCACCCTGATATGGAAACCCGAGGCCGCGTCGAACAGCGTGTCGGGTATACGATCGAGCAGATCAACCACATGCGGGATGTGTTTGGCACCCGACTGCGACGATCTGAAGATACCTTTCCCCCGGTGATCGGTGTCGCCGCCCATAAAGGCGGGGTCTACAAGACATCGGTTTCCGTTCACCTTGCCCAGGATCTGGCGCTGAAAGGGTTGCGGGTTCTGCTGGTGGAGGGGAACGACCCGCAGGGGACCGCCTCGATGTATCACGGATGGGTACCCGATCTTCATATTCACGCCGAAGATACCCTGTTACCTTTTTATCTGGGTGAACGGGATGATGCCAGCTACGCCGTCAAACCGACCTGCTGGCCGGGTCTGGACATTATTCCTTCCTGTCTGGCGCTCCACCGTATCGAGACCGAGCTGATGGGCCGCTATGATGAAGGCAAACTGCCCACCGATCCTCATCTGATGCTGCGTCTGGCCATTGAAACGGTAGCCCATGATTATGATGTCATCGTGATTGACAGCGCCCCGAACCTGGGGATCGGGACCATCAACGTGGTCTGCGCCGCGGATGTTCTCATTGTCCCGACGCCAGCCGAGCTGTTCGACTACACCTCTGCCCTGCAGTTCTTCGACATGCTGCGCGATCTGCTGAAGAACGTCGATCTGAAAGGGTTCGAGCCGGATGTACGTATTCTGCTGACCAAATACAGTAACAACAATGGCTCCCAGTCTCCGTGGATGGAAGAGCAGATCCGCGATGCCTGGGGCGGCATGGTGCTGAAAAACGTTGTCCGGGAAACTGATGAAGTGGGTAAAGGCCAGATCCGTATGCGCACGGTCTTTGAACAGGCCATCGATCAGCGTTCTTCTACCGGGGCCTGGCGAAACGCGCTGGCCATCTGGGAGCCTGTCTGCAATGAAATTTTTGACCGTCTGATTAAGCCTCGCTGGGAGATGAGATAATGAAGCGTGCACCGGTGATCCGTAAAACAACCGTCCCTGCAACCCCTGTTGAAACGGAACAGGCGCCAGCAGCGCCCATGGTGGATTCTCTGATTGCCCGCGTGGGGGCGATGGCGCGTGGAAACTCCATTCTGATCCCTGTTTGTGGCCGTGACGTCAAATTTACGCTTGAAACGGTTCCGGGCAATGTCGTGGAAAGTACCACCCGCGTCTGGGCAGGCAATGAGCGCGACCAGGACTTGCTCACTGAAGAATCTCTGGATGACCTGATCCCCTCTTTTCTGCTGACCGGCCAGCAGAATCCGGCCTTTGGTCGACGTGTTGAAGAAGGTATTGAGGTGGCGGACGGCAGTCGTCGTCGCAAAACGGCGATCCTGACCGCCAGCGATTACCGGATTCTTGTCGGCGATCTGGACGACGAGCAGATGGATGCGCTGTGCAAACTGGGAAATGATTATCGGCCGACCAGTGCCTACGAACGGGGTAAACGCTATGCCACCCGTCTGTGCAGCGAGTTCGGTGGCAATATTTCTTCTCTGGCAGCGGCAGAGAACATCTCGCGTAAAATCATTACGCGATGCATCAATACCGCGAAGCTGCCGAAGGAGCTGATCGCCCTCTTCTCTCATCCTGGGGAACTCTCTGCCCGCGCCGGTGATGCCCTGCAAAAAAGTTTCAGCGAGAAAGAAGATCTGCTCCGGGAGCAGATTCATCAGCTGGCCGAACGGAAAACGGCCGGGGTCATTTTTGAAGCCGATGAGGTCATTCAGGCCCTGAATAACAGCCTGAAGGCGGAGCCAGTCAGGCGCACGGCCCCCTCGACCCGACAGGAAATTGTTAAAGGCGCAACGGCTATTTATAAAGGGAACAAGGTCGTGTTCCAGCTGGACCGCTCACTTCTGCCGGAGCATGTCGTTGAACAGATTGAGACGCTGCTCAGCACGCTCAAATGATCCAGCCGTACCTTTATAGAGGGGCCCTTCGGGGCCCCTTTTTTCTGACATGAAGCGATCCAGTGCCCTATGCATCCCGATTTCCCACAGGTTGGGACCGCGGTCCCACATGTTCACTCCCCTGCCCTCCAGGTTCCGTTCAAAGTGTAAATTATCGCCGGGCAACAACACCTGGGCAATTCGCTATAAGCTGCGAGCAGTAATAATCTCATTCTCTTCATAAGCTTACAGGCCGTAAACCTGACCTGCTTAGGATGCACGTAGCTGGGACCATGGTCCCAGCTGCAAGCGGTTTGGTCTGCAGAGTGACATTTACAGGCGTCAGCGCGACGCGAAAATTCGTCTGACGACACAGTTTTATCTGTAGGGTCTATAGTCCTTCCTCTCGCTGTCTGAGGCTATACATACCCTTTGCCTGCAGAGACTCAATGAGGGACAGATTCGTACGCCCTTCTTTTCACGGTATTTTTAATTAATCAGATTGCCGAAGAAACAACCGGGACCACGGTCCCAGTGGCATGGTTCGTGCCCTTTTGTTATCCCAACCTTGAGTACAGCGAACGGGTGTCTAAGGCGTTTGGCCTCATCCGCTGTGGTACTGCAGAACGCTTGTTATTCAGCCCGGCAGCACCATCCTGTTTGAGTCACACCAGCGTGTCGATCGCATGGAACTTTAAACGGCCTTCATGCCGGGACCCTGGTCCCACCGGTATTTAAAGCCAGTGATGAACGGCATGTTCCTCATGACCTGAAACGCATGACACTCCTTCAGTCGTCTGCTTTAGATGGATCTGCGCCAGGGCTGAATCTGGTCAAGAACACGTATTGCTGTGCCAGTTCAGAGAGTAACGTCTCGTTTCTGTAAGACTGGCGCTTATGTTATATCAGATACCTGGGACCATGGTCCCAGGTACTCCTGCTGACATCTGAGGATTTGAACGCGACTTGTTTGGACATCTGGCAACAGGGATTTCAGACAAACAGAAAGCGTGCGGGAGTGGCTGTACGATCACTCCAGGGTCAGAACATCTTTTTTGGGGACTGATTGACGGCATACCGTTTAACAACACGTACTGCCTCGACATGATTTCGTCATCACAATGTGATGCATAAAAACCCATGGCGTTTCTTATCCCATTGGGACCACGGTCCCACGTTGTACTCTGGTATCCTGGTGACAACTATGCTTTTTGAACATTTGCAATGAGGCGCATCATCGTCTAATCACTCCTTTTAACGTGTCCGTGCTCACAGGGAACCTGAAATCAGAAGACAGGGTATGGTGGGATGAAAGAACCCTGTTCTGTTGTAGAAAATGATGGGTTAAGGTATGCCTGGTGCCGGGACCATGGTCCCGGTGGCTAGGCGTGTTCAACGTGGATAGCCACTTTTCTACACCTGCAAAAACGTATCAACCTGTGATTATGCGCAATACCGTCCAGCCTCTTCCGGAACTGAAATAGACACAGTACGACCGTGCAGTCGGTCTTTATCGTAAAAAATCGGCACGCATCCGGGATAGGCCGGGTGACTCCCATAAGGCTTAATTCACGCGCCATGCATCAGCGCGACATATCGTAACCTCATGACCGTCCAGGGGAGGTTGGGACCGCGGTCCCTCCTGAAGGCTAAACATTCATTCCCTTTGAAAATCCGTCTGCTTTTTATGTGCACAGACCACGTTTTTACAATGATACATTTTATGCAAGCCAGCCGGAATTTTTCCTCCTGAAACGAGAGCATAAAAAACCACTTTTTGCTTTGTGTAAGAGTCGGTACCTGCCGCCAGCGAACATGGCAGGATAGCCCGGAATGAGGGAGCATAAAGGTTCCCGGGAGGGAGGTGAGGGGAGACCGGGAACCAGTCCTGAGTAAAGGATATATCCGATATGACAGTTCAGGTTACCGTGTAGACGTCTTTAAAAGACAACGCGTCGCTGGGACCACGGTCCCACTTTTGGGTTCTCTTCAGCACAGTCGACGGATACAAACGCACAGGAGCGTTGCCCGAAACAGGACCGTCGTCTATGAAGAGCATTCTTACCAGGGTATGCCAGACACCGGGCAGGGGCGGCGGCGGGGGCATCCGATATGGGGTTTCGGCTTTCACTCGCGATGTCGTACAGAGGAGTCAGGTCAGTGAAATCTTATCCTGTTCCCGGTTAAATTCTGAAGGGGTAACGTAAGTATCTTATTGAATTTCATAGTATTGATGTGCGATTTTTCATCAGGTGCGGGGCGTGAGTTTTCTGTTGATGACCCACCGGATGACGGCCACGACACTGCCTCTTCGACGGGGACACGTCATTGACCGTGCCTGGCCCCTGCGTGCTGTCGGGACACGCAGGGCAGGGGAGAGGGCGGACTACCCGATAGTACGGCGCACATCATGACTGGTTACAACTTCAGGACATATGCACCTGAACCGTTTAGACAGGGTTGGTAATGCTGCCAACTTACTGATTTAGTGTATGATGGTGATTTTAAGGTGCTTGCGTGGCTTCCATTTCCATCAGATGTCCTTCCTGCTCCGCTACTGAAGGCGTGGTGCGTAACGGCAAAAGCACTGCCGGACATCAGCGCTATCTCTGCTCTCATTGCCGTAAAACATGGCAACTACAGTTCACTTACACCGCCTCTCAGCCCGGTACGCATCAGAAAATCATTGATATGGCCATGAATGGCGTCGGATGTCGCGCCAGTGCACGCATTATGGGCGTTGGCCTCAACACGGTTTTACGTCACTTAAAAAACTCAGGCCGCAGTCGGTAACCTCGCGCATACAACCGGGCAGTGATGTGATTGTCTGCGCTGAAATGGACGAACAGTGGGGCTACGTCGGTGCTAAATCACGTCGGCGCTGGCTGTTTTACGCGTATGACAGGATACGGAGGACGGTTGTGGCGCACGTCTTCGGTGAACGCACTCTGGCCACACTGGAGCGTCTTCTGAGCCTGCTGTCGGCCTTTGAGGTCGTGGTATGGATGACGGATGGCTGGCCGCTGTATGAATCACGCCTGAAGGGAAAGCTGCACGTTATCAGCAAGCGTTACACTCAGCGCATTGAGCGACATAACCTGAATCTGAGACAACATCTGGCAAGGCTGGGACGGAAGTCACTGTCGTTCTCAAAATCGGTGGAACTGCATGACAAGGTCATCGGGCATTATCTGAACATAAAACACTATCAGTAAGTTGGAGTCATTACCACCTGTCCGTTAAGGTTCCTTTGCCGGCTTTTGACGTGACATTAGCCAGCAGCTCTGGTTACGTCAGAACCATGAAGTCGGCGCGCAATAAGAGGGCGAGGCGGCGATAAAAGTTTGCGTCCTCAAACTTTTCCTCTCTCATTTCTTCGCTTGTCCGTCGCCGCGATCCAGGGTCAGCAGCTCGGCCTGCAGGGCGTGACCATCCTCCCGGGATTCCTTCAGCTCCGCTTTCGTATTCTCCGGCTGTTCCGCCAGGTGTTCGGCGGTGGCGGTCAGGCAGGCCGCCCTGCTCATGCAGCGGCTGCGCCTCAGCAGGCAACTCAGAAGATGATTGTGTTCCGTATCCATCTCGCGCAGCACTGTCAGGGTTCTGTGGTCATTTCTGCAATTACACCCGCTAAGGAAAAGTCAAACTCTTGGAATTAAAGCGTTTAATGCGAACAGGCCTGATACGGATGTACCTACCTGTTTTCATACCTTCACAGCATCCGGAAGAGGTTGATTCTGCATATAACCCGTCATGTATTGTGTGCTGCTGAGGATTGACTATCTGCTGTCAGTCTTCAGTTTCAGATTCCAGCGCATCGGCAAATCTCCTGATTAGCCGTACAAACGTTTCCATTTCATCCGGGCTCCAGTCCCGGAAGACTGCATTGCCCAGCCGTTCACGCGCCGTATCAATACGTGCTGTCATCGCCCTGCCTTCGGGAGAGATAACCGCTTCACGCACACGGCGATCGGCCTCGCTCTCACGGCGCACCACTAACGCCATTTTTTCCAGTTTTGCGACCTGTCGGCTGATGGTGGTGTAGTCCCTTCCTGTTCGCTCAGCCAGTTCAACCACACCTATTGGTCCAAGCCTTTCGATCCCGACGAGCACAGAAAAGAGCGCGCGTTCGAGTTTGATCCCCGCTTCTCCGATGAGTTTTTCATCATTACGCGGCTGGTTCATAACACTCACGATTGTCAGCAGCGCACCGTGAATTATCTTCATCTGCTCTGAAATATGTGTATCTTGCACTTTTTTATTTGATGACATAGCATGACTCCGGTTAAGTGCATAATACACATATTGGAGTTCTTATGACAAGCCATTCCAGGATCGACGTACTGATTTGCGGAGCCGGTGCATGTGGCCTGACCCTCGCCGTTGAGCTGGCACGCCGCGGTATCACATTCCGGCTCATCGAAAAAATGCCTGTCCCCTTTCCGGGTTCGCGCGGGAAAGGTATTCAGCCACGGACTCAGGAGGTATTCGAAGACATGGGTATCCTGGACAAGGTGGTGGCAGCCGGAGGCCGGTACCCGCGACAGCGCAGTTATTTCGACGACGGCAGCTACACCGAGTCTGATATCGCTGTGCAGGTCAGTCCGACATCTGAAGAGCCCTACCATCTTCCCTTGATGGTTCCGCAGTTCATCACCGAGCGTATTCTGCGTGAACGACTTAATGAGCTGGGGCACCGGGTGGAGTTCGGCCTTATGCTGACTGATTTCGTGCAAAAAGAATCGCATGTTACCGCCCGTCTGGCAGGACCGGATGGCAGGGAAAGTATGGTCCATGCCAGCTATCTGGTCGGCACGGACGGGGGAGGAAGCCTGGTGAGGAAGACGCTGGGCGTGGATTTTCCCGGAAAAACACTAGATGTGCATGCCCTTGTGGCTGATGTCGCATTAACCGGACTCAGCCGTGATGTCTGGCATCAGTTCGGCGGGGGCAATATGCAGCGCATGCTTACATTTTGTCCGCTTGCGGGAACCGACCTCTTTCAGATACAGGCCCCGGTCGCGGCAGATGCACCGGCTGACCTGTCTGCCGCAGGGCTGACCGCGCTGACTGGCGCACGTACGGGGCGACAGGACATCATCGTGCAGGCGGTGGCGTGGGCCTCGGATTACCGGATGAGAGCACGGCTCGCCAGACGCTATCGCGTGGGCAGAGTATTCATTGCCGGCGATGCCGCCCATGTGCACCCCCCGACCGGTGGGCAGGGCCTTAATACCAGCGTGCAGGACGCGTACAATCTGGGCTGGAAGCTGGCCGCCGTGCTGCACGGCGCACAGGAGGATCTTCTCAACAGCTATGAGACTGAACGCCGCCCAGTTGCCGCAGACATGCTGGGCCTGTCCACCCGCCTGCTCGATGAGCACCGGCGGAAGGGAACGTTCCGCCGTGGGCGAGAGGTCAGCCAGCTTGATACGGGCTATCCGGGGTCGCCGCTGTCAAAAGAGCGACCGGAGCGTAAGGCGGGTTTGCGGGCGGGTGACCGTGCTCCGGATGCGGGGTTCTGTGGTGCTGCGGGTCAGCCTTCACGCCTGTTCCTGTTATTCCGGGGGACGCACTGGACACTGCTGGTCTGTGAAGCCCGTGAGGTGAACATCCGGTCACGCCCAGGGCTGCACATTCATTATATCGGGCCGGGGGGCGACATCATCGACAGCCGGGGAGAGATTCGCGATGCCTACGGACTCAGCCCCGGCGAATGTGTGCTTATTCGCCCTGACGGGTATATCGGCGCATTCCTTCACACCGATCTTATTGCTGAACTCGATTTATATATGGCTGGCATGGGATCTTCCCTGGCGGGGGTGCGCTTATGATGAGAGCAGCGTTTGTGTCCGCAGAGGGAAAGGTACCCGTTCTGAGGGAATCTGATATTCCTGTTGCCGTGGGTAATGAACATATTATCCGGGTAAAGGCTGCCGCGATCAGCCATGTTGTCAGGGCCAAGGCGGCAGGTAAACACTACAGTTCAGATACGAGTTATCCTTTTACAGCCGGAATCGATGGTGTGGGACTGCTCAGTGATGGTCGCCGGGTTTATTTTGCACTACCACGCGCACCCCACGGGAGTCTGGCTGACATGACCGTGGCAGATCCTGCGTTATGCGTGCCCGTGCCTGACGAGGTTGATGATCTGACTGCTGCCGCTATCGTCAATCCCGGCCTGTCATCCTGGATGGCCCTGACTGAACGCGCCGGGCTGAAGCCCGGCGAAACCGTGCTTGTTAACGGGTCCACCGGTACGTCAGGGCGACTTGCAGTACAGATAGCCCGTCACCTCGGCGCAGGCCGCATTATCGCCACCGGTCGAAACGTCTGCGCTCTCAGGGACGTTGAGGCGCTCGGGGCGGATGTAACCATTCAGCTTGATGCGGATACCCGGAAGCATGAAATGAAATTCCTGCAGGCGTTCCGTGAGGGCGTCGATATTGTCATTGACTATCTGTGGGGCCCGAGCGCTGAGGACCTGTTGATGGCCGCCGCCAGAGCCGGCCGGGAAGCGTTCCCCCTGCGCTACGTCCAGGTCGGTTCAGTTTCTGCTCAGGAAATCACGCTACCCGGCTCGGTTCTGCGGGCCTCAGCGACGCAAATCATGGGCAGCGGCCATGGCAGTGTCCCCATGCAACGCCTGATGGACATAGCCGGTGAAGTGCTGCTCGCCACCGTTCCTGCCGGGCTTCACATCGCCTGCAGCCCGGTTCCTTTCTCAGACTTTGACCAGGCATGGCTCCGGGATGACAGCATGTGCCGTACCGTCTTTACTATGGATACCGGGGGTGAGGGTGATGGCAACTGATCGCTCGCCGAAAACGGCCAGAGACAGAATGAGCAGCCAGGAATGGCAGCGGTGTCTGCCGGTTTACGTGATAGTCAGCCTGTATGCAGCTGGGATGGCCGCCGTTCTGCCGGTGTTACCCTTCTACGTGCGCGACATGGGCGGTTCTCCGTTCACTCTGGGGATGGTCGTGGCCACCGAAGCCCTGAGCCAGTTCACCTCCGCGCCCGTGCTGGGCCAGCTGTCTGATCGTTTCGGACGTAAAAGAATATTGCTGGTCAGTCAGCTTACCGGCTCCGTCAGCCTGCTTATGCTTGCGGTTGAGCCGGGGATCGTCATGGTCATGTTTGCCCGGGCCCTGTTCGGAATGACTGCCGGGAATATCCCGGTTGCGGCGGCCTGTATCGCCGAATATACCCTGCCGGCGTACCGGCGCCAGACTATGGGTATCCTGACCGGGAGCGTGGGGCTGGGCGGCATTGTCGGGGCAGCTCTTTCCGGTCTGTTATCAGAATACTCACTTGCCACGCCTTTATTTGCTGCCGTCATCCTGACCCTTGTCGCCGCCATCGTGACGTTCTTCCTGCCCGACAACGGCCCGGTGGTTTCCCTACCGGTGAAAGATGCCGGTTCAGCAGGCGTTTCGTTCAGGGCCGTGCTGATGTCGCCCGTGATCCGTACCCTGATTATTGTGATGCTGTGTCACTGTTTTGCTTACGGCCTGTACAGTTCACAGATGCCTGTTTTTCTCGGGGAAACGTTTATCTGGGAGGGTCATGCGTTCGGAACAAAACAGCTCAGTTATATCATTATGGCGGATGGCATCATCAATGTCCTCGTCCAGATATTCCTGCTGGGCTGGCTGAGCAGATATGTTACGGAGCGGAATCTGATTCTTCTCATCTTTACGTTAATCGGTTGCGGGTTCGTGGTTGCCGGCCTTGCCGGCACTATCCCGGTACTGGCCCTTGCGGTGCTGTGCATCAGTACGGGAGATGCGCTGGCGAAGCCCACCTATCTTGCTGCGCTGTCCGTTCACGCTCCACCGGAACGACAGGGTGTCGTGCTGGGAAGTGCGCAGGCTATGAACGCAGTCACGGACATATTCTCACCCCTGCTGGGTGGATTTATTCTCGGCTACGCACTTTACGGTATCTGGCTCGGCACAGCCGTATCCGCCGCCATTGCCGGGGCCGTCATGGCGTTGATATATCTCCCCAAGGGTATTCCGGAGGCGGTTGCGGCTAAGACCGGGGTCAGAACACAGGCAGGTGAATAACCATCCGGCAGGCTGTCAGGAAGGCGGAGTCAGAAAGGGGCTGGCACATAATTTTATATTAAAGAGGGGTATCAACCGGAAACCAGTTAACAGGCCAAGAGGAGCAGGAAGGAGGCTGTGACATCCGCCTCCCTGGCGGGTGCCTGTATCTGGGTACAGCTTGTCTTTGATAACCTTAAGGCGACGCTTGCCGCAACCGGATATACGTTTGACGATCTGATTGATTTTACAACCTTTCATTCAGACCCGGAAAATCCACTTTCAATAATTATGCAGATGAAACAAACGATTTTCCCTAAGCCTCCTTTTCCGAGTTGAACGGCACAAAATGTGACATGGCTGGCGGGGTTTAATTTTGAAATTAAGGTAATTGTACGGGTTTCGGCACATCAGTAATGGACATCTCCTGCGCAGATATCATGGGGAAAAGCTAAACGGGGGTCTGGCTCTGACAGACGATTAGATCGCTGTAAGCGGTGGATGCACAGTGAGAAGCCAGCCCTGTTAAGTTTTCTGACAAGATATTCCTGTCTGTCACAAAGGGGGCAGGTCAAAGTTATAGTTGGGCCACGTTTAAATATAAAATTCGCTTTGCGCCATAGCAGATAAAAATCTCGTCTATAACACATCATGTTTACCATTAAAACGGGATGCTGACGCCCAGCTTATGTATTTGCGAACTGTATGCCTTTAGGCTCATCCATCGATGGCAATACCAGGAATGTGAGCCTCGTTAATAAAATCCGGATCTATTTCCTCCCACAATTGGCCAACCTGGACCTCTATTGGATTTTCCATGGCGCTTACCTTTATTCTTAATTAGCTTAATTTTCTCAAGTGACCTACCCGTTCGGATTAAAAGGATTTCATCCTCAAGACCCTAATCTTTGAGCGCACATATGATAGGACGGTATTTGAGTGGTACAGGTTTTGCTTTTACCACAGTGATTCCTTATCAATCATCCATTGCTAACGGTCGAGGTCCGCATTAAGACGAGACTTCCGGCGCTGTAAACCAGCTCTCTGCGCTCAGGAAAAGACATAGCCGCTATGTAGGGGAAAACACCATTGTTCACATATTGTAAACGGTTAAGGGCGGTGCTATTATGTTCACATAATGTAAACGGATGGAACGACCGCAAGATGCACGTAATTTCAAAAGAGCCTTTTGAAGAAGCGGCAAAGCAATATCCCAACGATTCGTTAGCCGTTCGGGCGCTGTACCGCTTAGTCCGCGAGACGGACTTCTCTTCTCCAGCTGAGATGCGAACGCTGATACCGAGCCTGGACAATTTTAAGTATCGTAATAAGTGGTGGGTGTTGGATGTAGGGGGCAACAACTTGAGGGTTATCGCCTATATCAATTTCGTGAATAAACGCTTCTATGTGAAGCACATCGCCACCCACGCTGATTACGACAAGTTGACCCGCTATTACAGGGAGAACAAAGAATGATTACCGACACTGCAAAAGCCATTGAAGCAACCAAACAACTCATAGCTGCTGTCCCCTTCCTGGGGGGCAGTTCGTCCGAGAGCGATTACCGCGAAGCGATGGAGTTGGTGGACTATCTGATCGAAAACGACGACGAGAACCCGCTTATTGACTTCCTTGCGAGTAAAATTGCTGACTATGAGGATAACAGCCCTCGTTTCGCTGAATTCAACAAGGCTATCGCTGAAATGCCGGTCGGCGTTGCCCTTCTGCGCACCCTGATTGACCAGTACAGGCTGTCTTATTCTGACCTTAAGGAGGAGATCGGCTCTAAATCGCTGGTTAGCCAGATTCTCTCTGGTCAGCGGTCACTGACAATCATGCACATTAAGGCGCTGTCTGCTCGTTTTGGTGTCAAACCAGAGTGGTTCCTTTGACTGTCACGTAGCCCATAAACATCTTCTCTGCTGCTCTGGTGATTTTCCTGCAATCGCCAGAGCGTCAATGAACGGCTGCTTTTCCAACGCGAACTGATCAGCCAACTGCTCCAGTCCCTTGTTTTTCTCTTCCTCTTCCTCTTTCTGTAACGCTGTCTCTTTCTTGGCGGCAAGCTTCTTCTGGTTATCAGAGAATTTTCTGGCTTTAGTCAACTGGGTGTAAGCACCCCAGCTTTTGTTCCACGCACTTTTTGAGAGTTCCGTTTTTTCAGCCATCAGCCGGTACTCTTCCGGCGTCAGGTTGTTCAGGGATTCATGAGGCTGCTCGTTGTTATATTCCATCAGCCAGCGCTCTGTAATTTCCCGTACTTCATTCAGTGTTTTGAACAGGTAAAAATCAAGGATTTCAGTCCGGTATGTCCGGTTGAACCGTTCGATAAAAGCATTTTGTGTAGGCTTCCCCGGCTTGATAAATTCGAGCATCACGCCGTGTTCTTTGGCCTGAATCGCCACGGGTTTAACAGACACCTCAGAGTCATTTAAGATGGCTTAAAGAGAGGTGCCCATGAGCGGTAAGCGTTATCCCGAAGAGTTTAAAACTGAAGCAGTCAAACAGGTTGTTGATCGCGGTTATTCTGTTGCCAGCGTTGCAACACGTCTCGATATCACCACCCACAGCCTTTACGCCTGGATAAAGAAGTACGGTCCGGATTCTTCCGCTAATAAAGAACAGTCAGATGCTCAGGCCGAGATCCGCCGTCTCCAGAAAGAGCTGAAGCGGGTTACCGACGAACGGGACATATTAAAAAAAGCCGCGGCGTACTTCGCAAAGCTGTCCGACTGAGGTACGCCTTTATCCGTGACAACACCTGTTGCTGGCCTGTTCGCCTGCTCTGTCGGGTGCTGGATGTTCATCCCAGTGGTTTTTACGCCTGGCTTCAGCAGCCGCATTCACAACGCCATCAGGCAGACCTGAGACTGACAGGACAGATTAAACAGTTCTGGCTGGAATCGGGATGCGTCTATGGTTATCGCAAAATCCATCTGGATCTGCGGGACAGCGGGCAACAGTGCGGAGTGAACAGAGTCTGGCGACTGATGAAACGTGTCGGGATAAAGGCTCAGGTCGGATACCGGAGCCCGCGGGCACGTAAAGGCGAGGCCAGTATCGTGTCGCCCAACAGGCTCCAGCGACAGTTCAATCCGGATGCTCCGGATAAGCGTTGGGTAACGGACATAACCTACATCAGGACCCACGAAGGCTGGCTGTATCTTGCCGTGGTTGTTGATCTGTTCTCACGCAAAATTATCGGCTGGTCCATGCAATCCCGGATGACAAAGGACATTGTCCTGAACGCACTGCTGATGGCTGTATGGCGCCGTAATCCCCAAAAACAGGTGCTGGTTCATTCGGATCAGGGCAGTCAGTACACAAGCCATGAGTGGCAGTCGTTCCTGAAATCACACGGCCTGGAGGGCAGCATGAGCCGTCGCGGTAACTGCCATGATAATGCGGTTGCAGAAAGCTTTTTCCAGTTGTTGAAACGCGAACGGATAAAGAAAAAGAGCTACGGAACGCGGGAAGAAGCCCGCAGCGATATTTTTGATTACATCAAAATGTTTTATAACAGTAAGCGTCGGCATGGTTCCAGCGATCAGATGTCACCGACAGAATATGAAAACCAGTATTATCAACGGCTAGGAAGTGTCTAGATTATCCGTGGCGATTCATCAATGGTCTGGAGGAGATCTTGGTCAGTATGCCAGCTGGCTCAACTGGGATCCTGCCTCTGTAAAGAGTCCGGCTTGGGGAAGTTCACCCATAGAACGACAAAAGGCTGATGGAACATGGTTCAACAGCGTAAACTGGAACCTGTTCAAGGCATCTGATATGCCTATAAAACTTACTAATATCCGGTTCAATGTACAGGCTAGGCCATATGATCAAAAAATCACTGGCGGAGCAACATGCAGTATTCCAGCTGGCTCAACAACCTGTACCGTCTCTTTGCCCCAGGATATTATAAATGGCACTACCGGCTATCTTCATAGTGGCTATGAAGTAAGGTCAACCACCGAAGCAACCTTCTTTGCCCCTATATGGGAGAATATAGCCTGGCATACACTGGGTCCCTCCGTCACTGGATTTGATTACAATGAAACCACCAACATTCTCCAGGTTTACGTGAATCAACCTGGAGATGGTTCATATTTCGACCATGTTTATGTAAATCGAGTTTGGTTGTCAGATAAAAACCGTAACAACGCAGAAATAAGCGTAACCGGCAAACAAACAGGTAGAAATATGGCGTCTGGGAACTACACGTATGAGTTCAACATGAAAGAGGTACCAGAAGGCAGTTATAACGTGGTAATTAATGCCCAAGATACATTCAACAATACCGGTAACCTCCCTTATCAAACTGTTGTCGTTGATAATACAGCACCATCTGTAAGTATTAGCTACGAAGGAAAACCGATCAGCAAAAACGTAACAGTATATGGGCTGGAGAACGTCCGTATACAGCTCACCGATGCTCTAACTAAACCATCCTTAAGCCGTATGACTCTTCGCGGTGGCCCTGTTTCTGATGCGGTGGAATTGTCTTGGGTGAATCTGGGAAACAACCTGTATGCACCTAATTATCCCAAGATCTTTCCGTCTCTTAATGAAGGCGAAACATACACTCTCACAGTTCAGGCCAAAGATGAGATGAACAACGTTAAAGAAAGCTCAGTCGAATTTAACTACCTTCCAAACAATCTCGTCAGGCTAGAGAATCTGAAAACCTTAGCTGTCAATGCTTCTCTCAAAACATCTGACAATACTCCTCTGGCTGTTCTGTATGCCAGCCAGCTGCGTAAAAAGGATGGTTCAATCGCTACAGGGCTTCAGGACGCAGTGCTTACTGTCCGTAAGGACGCTGCATTCGGCGTGACTGTAAATGGTGTTTCTGCGATGCCAGGTGAAAGCAAAGAGCTTCAACTGGATTTGGGGCTCGGGGACAGCCGTAGCTTTCCTATTTTCCCTGCTGTATCCGGCCTTACAGGCAGATCTGAGTTCATGATTAACATTGAAGAATTAAAATAAAGCAGGGCTGTTTTGCTGAAGCACAACGGCCGTCTTCTGATGCGCCGTAGCCCATGTTGTTGCAAATCAGTCCGACGTTCATTGCGTAAGTAACGCTTACTGCGGACCATGGTAGTGATTAGACTCACTACCATGGTCATTTCACCACATATCTTCTCTGCATTGCTCTTGTTGGGCAGACTAGTAACTCGTCACTAAATTGCAGCTTTTGTCTTGCTAAGTCGCTGGTATAACTGCACTACGAAATCGTCAAAAGATTTTATCCCTCATGTAGATCCAATAAATGATCCCAAAGGTGCCAGAGAGTACAAAGAAGATCCCGGTACGCTGTAGGCCGCATGGTTACTGGGCTGGAGCATTGTCACTGACAACAGTAGCGACATAAGTGACAACGGGAGTGACTTAAAAGACAATGGTAGAGACTATTTCGACGTTGGTAATGATTTTAAGTGACAATGGTAGTGAGGTTAGACTTAAACTTCCACTGTGAGGTAAGGTGACTCGCATTATTTAAATAAATTATTACTTTCAATTACTTGCGACACGAGTCTGCATGTATGCTTCTATTTCTCAAAAATTTATCCACCGAAAATGCCTGTGGCTGTGATTTAGCTTTGACGACAGTTTTTATGAGGGAGGCAAGTTGAGACCTGTATAAGAACTAAGCATTTATTTATCCCCATTTTCCACAAGGTAGTTCCAATAATTAGTACCTTAGTGTTCCTGATAGATCAAAAGAGATCCCCGCTGCCTCCAGGCCAGACGGCACAAGGCCTGAGACGTGATCAGTGACAACAGTAGTGATTATTTTGTCATTGGTAGTGATTATTATAACGTTGGTAATGAGTTTTTTGACATCAGTAGTGATCAGAGCGACAATAGTAGTGACTTTTCATTAGATCTTTTTAACTTGATCTGATCCGTTGTTGATAAGAGTTGCAGGTCATTGTATGCAAAGAGTTTTTGCCAAGTTTTAATGAGTGGAGTCGTTTTTTTAGGTAGAACTTATGCACAGATATGGATCATCACAATGACCCATCCAGTGACATAGAGTTCGCTGGGGCTTACTATTCACCAATCTGTTTACACATTCAGTGATAACTTATTATGACTAAAGAGAAAGATACTGAGCAGCAGGACCTGGTCACCAGGGCTTTCTCTGTTAGAGAGAAAGAATCAGGTAAAGACATCATTTTGCGTCCTAACAGCAACCGTACGGTGCAGTCTATTGCTTTGATGCGGCTCGGGCTGTTCGTCCCATCACCAAAGAGTGTGGGGCGTCAAAATCGGGAATATAAAACGGTTGGCTTTGACGCAACGAAAGAGTTACAGACGCTCTCTTTAATGGAGAGCGAGGGGTTCACCAATATTTCAATTGTCGGTGAGCGTCTTGATATGTCAGTAGATTTTAAGACGTGGATGGGCATCATTCGAACCTATGCCAATCATCCGATTAACAATGACACGATAAGCTTAAAATTCACTGAATTCCTCAAGCTATGTACGCCTGAAAATTATCGCTCATCTACAGCGTCCAGAAAACGTATAGACGCCTCCTTACGCAGGTTAGCATCCGTTACCTTGTCGTTCACCAGTAATAACTCGTCCAAAGTCTATACAACGCATCTGGTACAGTCTGCCCTGTTAGACCCGGAATCAGATCAGGTTGTCCTTCAGGTTGATCCTAAGATTTTCGAGCTCTATCAATACGATCATAAGGTTTTGATGCAGCTGAAGGCAATTAAGGAGTTGGCCAAGAAGGAAAGCGCCCAGGCTCTCTATACGTTCATAGAGTCATTACCGCCAAATCCTATACCGATATCCCTTACTCGGCTGAAAAATCGTCTGAACCTCAAAACACGAGCAAATAGTCAGAATGCTACCGTGAGAAAGGCTCTTGAAGAGTTGGCATCGATAGGATACCTCCAGTACACCGAAATTAAGAAAGACGGAAAAGTATACTTCCAGATTCATAAGCGGGATCCCGATCTGAATTTGAACAATACTCAGCCTCCTTTAGAAGTGGTTGAAGATGAAGAAGAGAACTCAGGGTCTTCTGTTTTAGAAGGTGAGTTATGCCCACCAGCTGACCCGATAGACGGCGATGATGTTCTTACCGTCCATGATTTAACCGCTGAAGAACTGCGCTATATTCGTAGTCTTCGAAGCCAGAAAAAGAACAGCAACGCCAGCTAAAGTTAACCCGGCGGTTCAGGCTCCGGGTGCTAAATTACTTCTTCGATTTTCGTTAGTCCCAGCCCGCTCTTTCACGTCAACGGTAATGAGTCAAAAGTCATTACCGTTGTCATTGTTCTCTACCACCCTATGTAGATCGAGATTGCGAATTCAACGCTTTCTCCTGAGTCACCTGTTAACACCCGGTTTCTACGCTTTACTTCATTGGCCAGTACATCCAACGGAAAATATCGTAACGGGGTGACAATGGCAGTGAGTTGACCCACTCACTACCATCGACATTCAAATCCCGGCTTCTCTGGTAGCTATAGTGACAATGGTAATGATGTGTACCTTACTGGCATTGTCATTGTCCTCCGAGTGTGCGTTCAGCTTTGGGAGGACACCGGAACTTAATGCGGCGAGTCACGGCCATTGTGAATCTCGATTGGATTGGCGAATACGGCTTCCGGTTGGGCCAGATGTCAATGGTTATGCTTCATCCAGCTCATTACTGTAGTCATTGCCGTTCAGCTGAGCTGATGCTCCTCTCATTCTATGTGGCGACAACGGTAGTGAGCCCAGAAAGTGACTACCGTTGTCATGGCCGTCCAGTAGAGCGGGTCAACCTCTTAAATCACAGGGTGACAACGGTATTGAGCCCAGAAAGTCACTACCGTTGTCATGGACGTCTGGTTAAGCGGATCTACCTCTCAATTCACAGGGTGACAATGGTAGTGAGCCCAGCAAGTCACTACCGTTGTCATAGTCGTCCCGTTGAGCAGATCAACCTCTTAACTTACAGGATGACAACGGTAGTGAGCCTATTAAGTCATTACCGTTGTCATTGCCATCCAGAAGAGCGGATGATCCTCTCAATTCATACGGCGACAATGGCACTGAGCCCAGCAAGTCACTTCCGTTGTCATAGCCTTCCAGAAGAGCAGATGAGCCTCTTAATTAACAGGGTGACAACGGTAGTGAGCTCATTAAGTCATTACTATTGTCATGGCCGTACAGCTGAGCTGATCATCCTCTCAATTCACACGCCGACAATGGTAGTGAGCTATTAAAGTCACTACCATTGTCATAGACGTCCAGTTAAGTGGACCATCCTCTCAATACACACGGTGACAACGGTAGTGAGCCATTAGAATCACTACCGTTGTCATTGCTTTTCAGGTGCACTGATAAGGCTCTCAATAGACACGACGACAATGGCAGTGAGCAATTAGAGTCACTTCCGTTGTCATTGCTTTCAGCTGAGCTGATAAGGTACGTCATTTACACGATGACAATGGCAGTGAGCCAATCGAGTCACTACCGTTGTTAATGCCGACCAACCGAGGGAAGGGTCCGCTCAAAGAACTGAGTGACAACAGTAGTGAGATCATCCAATCACTACCATTGTCAGCTTAAACCTGTAGGACGAAGAGGCTTGTCCGATAAAATGACGACAATGGAAATGAGCCTATCCATCACTACCACTGTCATTAAAGTCCAGCGGTTCAACGTTAATCAGTAGCTCCGGATGACAATGGTTGTGAGTCAGGCAATTCCAAGCATTAGGTGACAGCAGCGTAACACCTCTAAGCTCACTCCTGTTGTCAGGGGTTAGGGTATTGAGTCTCTACCGTCGTCAGTGTTTCTGAGACACCAGTATTGCAGATCACTACAATTGTCACTTAAGTATCGACGGGGGAATAGATGCAAGTGACTGGCTAACCAGTACCAGTTTAGATTCAAAACGATCCCATCTTTGTGGATGCACTTGAGTAAGCTCGTATGACGATATGTCAGAGAAGTGACAACGGGAGTGAGTTGCCGGACTCACTACCGTTGTCATCCCCGGTTGAAGGAAGAGGATCCCCGGGGCTGTATATTTACCGGGTATCTTTACTCAAGGGTTTCGACACTCACTCCCATTGTCGTAATCAACGAGTGTGCATTGTCTTTTAAAAGCATCGCTGGAAACGTACGATTAAAGTAACTTTTCTTTCGGTTCTTCCTTGCGAATCTCTGAAGACGTACTGGCTGATCGGAGTCAAGGAGGGCAGTAAAATTGAAGCCGTCAGTTTTACTGTCGGCTCCGGGTAGTTACTTCAACTCGTCGATCTGAATCATGAATTCTGAGGGGCTTTGTTGAATAAATCAGATTTCGGGTAAGTCTCCCCCGTAGCGGGTTGTGTTTTCAGGCAATACGCACGCTTTCAGGCATACCTGCTTTCGTCATTTTGTTCAGCGCTCGTACCAGGGCCATAGCCTCCGCAACCTGACCATCGTAGTCACGCAGCGTCAGTGAACCCCCGAACAGCTGTTTTACCCGGTACATCGCCGTTTCCGCTATCGAGCGACGGTTGTAATCTGTTGTCCATTTCCACCGCGCATTACTCCCGGTCATTCGCTGATTAGCCACTGCACGGTTACGGTCTGCATATTCACCGGGCCAGTAACCCGCACCTTTTCGGGGTGGGATAAGCGCGCTGATTTTCTTACGCCGCAGTTCATCGTGACAGAGCCGGGTGTCGTAAGCGCCGTCTGCCGATGCTGCCCTGATTTTTCTGTGAGTCTGCCGGATAAGACCCGGGAAGGCTTCTGAGTCCGTCACATTGTTCAGCGACAGGTCTGCACAGATGATTTCATGTGTGTTGCTGTCAACTGCCAGATGCAACTTTCGCCATATACGACGGCGTTCTTTGCCGTGTTTTTTGACTTTCCATTCGCCTTCACCAAAGACCTTCAGCCCGGTGGAATCAATCACCAGATGCGCGATTTCACCTCGGGTGAACGTTTTGAAACTGACATTAACCGACTTTGCGCGCTTGCTGACACTGGTGTAATCCGGGCAGCGCAACGGAACATTCATCAGTGTAAAAATGGAATCAATAAAACCCTGTGCAGCCCGCAGGGTCAACCTGAACACGCGTTTAATGACCAGAACGGTGGTGATGGCGAGATCAGAATAGCGCTGAGGTCTTCCCCGTGATGAAGGCGTTGCCGACTCATACCAGGCCTGAATAGCTTCATCATCCAGCCAGAAAGTTATGGAGCCACGGTTGATGAGGGCTTTATTGTAGGTGGGCCAGTTGGTGATTTTGAACTTTTGCTTTGCCACGGAACGGTCTGCGTTGTCGGGAAGATACGTGATCTGATCCTTCAACTCAGCAAAAGTTCGATTTATTCAACAAAGCCCTGGTCACTGTGCGGAAAAGATCCTCACCCAGAGTGGAGAAAGATGTCAGTAGATGAGTATCAGAAATTTGGACGCTCTGAAATGCTGCGTTATGCCACACCAGGTGAAATTCTCAGGGTGGCATCCGCTATTGGCCAGCCAATGAGCTTCCTCGATGGCAACCCTGCGTTTTAGCCCGAACCCTGGCGACGCCTTTTAAACCGGCGTCATTCTTTTTACGAGCAACAGACGGAGAAAAAATGAATCTGAACGAACGAAGCACGAGCGCAGCAACGCCAGATTTGAGCCGACTTTATCTCATTTCCGGGCGCATTATGTTTGATGATGATGATCAGGCCTACCTGGTCGAAGCCGACTCCCCTGGTGATGCAGAGGAGGCTTTCCGGCATCATATTGCTGACAGTGCCGACGACTTAGAAAAGGTGATTATAGTTTCCTCTACAAGTTTCGCTTCAGCTCACAGCAGTCGCGTAATTTGTCGGCCTGCCGTGAAGTAATTTCAACTTCCAATGATATTTCCCTCTTTATAAAAGCCGCCGTCTGGCGGTTTTTATTTGCAAAAATGAATATTAATCCTGAATGATATTAATTTAAGATGAGGTAGTGTTCATATTCTTCTTCTTAATATTTTTTCTAAAAAAACGCCTTAAGGTTATTAGTTGGTATTAGTGTATTTGTTATGATCTTCTCATCAAATACATTAATTAAATAATCAAGGAGTCAACTGTGGCAGATAATTATACTCAGGCGTCGTTTATTATTCCCTGCACTCAGGAGCAGGCAAAAATGGCACAAGAAGCAATCACATTCGTTACCGAAGCAGAAATTGCAGAAGGTGAGCGTTTGCTTGATAAGCCACTGACAGATTGTTCTCTGACTGAGAAGCTGATCCTCAGTATTATCGAGAACCACCCTGAGTATGACCCTTCTGAGCCGAGCTTTGGGCAACCATCCTGCCCAGACTGCAATTATGAACTGTTGTTCGCAACAGAAGTTACCAGCATTGGGCTGGCAGTTTTTCATGGAGAGACCATTGATCTTGACCATGCAATTTGCCTCACAACTGCCGTGCTGTCGGTATTCGACCTCCCGGAAATGGTAACAATTACTGCTGCATTTACATGCAGTAAAAGCCGGACAGATGAATTTGGGGGTATGACTATTCTGGTCACAAAGGATACCCACTATTACCAGGATGGCTGTCAGTTTTCTCGTCTCATGAATGAGGCTCACAAAGCCGGTATCCAGTATGCTCTGTGTAAAGTGACGCATTACCACGGTGAGAGCAGCTATGTGGCAAGCTATGTCCTGAGCTGCGACGTAGCGGATTCAGCATAGGAGGTCGTTAACAGACGACTGAAGGCGTGTGCCGGAAAAGAGCCAGAAGACGGAATCTATATTCTGAGTGAAGAAGACAACACCAGTCTTTCGGTCGAATTCGTTACAGAACTGTCTCCGCTCGATTACGACAAGCTGAGCAAGCTTCTCCCTTCCCTTGACACCCTTTGCGGCGCTTAAGCCTGCCAATTACCGTAGCCACCGGTTTCCCCGGTGGCCTGGAGCCTGCCATGACCAATAAATTCATAGTTTCTACCGTTGATTGTATCAATGAATATGCAAGTGACGTTCCGCAAAGTGTTTCCTTACGGATAGATACAATGCTTGAACAGCGTATCCGCAAATTGGCGGCATACGTGAAAGAAAACGATCTTCATTTAACTGAGTTTTACTTCTATGACGCTAACTGGTCATTTTGTGGTGAAGATGAAATTCAAGAAATAAAAGACATGGATGAATATAAGCATAGCGACAGCATAAAGCAGGAAGCGATGCTGCGGGAAGTAATGCCATCAGCACGTACGGAATGCCCGGTTATTAGGGTGATGAAAGATTCATTTCAGCTTTCAGCTCTACCACGCCATTGTGGTGATGACATGACTCTTAACACTCCTTCTATTCCGCTGTCTGAGTTGAAAACAAATAATACGGCATTTATTACGCCGCCAACCTATAACTAATGGCTGAGCCGGGTGATTAAATTACAATGGATTATTTTTATATATTTTTGCATTAAATCCGCGTGATTTTGATTTAATATAATTTCGCTAAATGGTTGCGCTGTGGTTATTTTAAAGTTCTAATAATAATATCAGTGATGCAGCATATACCGTGGTTCAGGAAAATATATGTTTATTGAAAAAAGCGACTCATTCCTTGAATTATCCTCAGAAGTTATTTTTCCTGAGGCGGCTAATGCTGCCATTTTGAAACATGATAAATGGGCGGATGTTTGGGAGACCCTGACAACCGATGCCGATCTGAACTATACCGATGAAAAGGAGACTGTGAGTCTTTCTTCTCTGGTCATGTCAGCCACATCTGCTATTTATCAGGCTATTACGGACGGCTGGACGATGTGCGTGGGATACAGTGGCGGCAAAGACTCCCATTCTCTTCTGCACCTGTTTCTGATGGCATTGATCAGGGCAGTACGTAACGGCACAAATATCAGCGAACATCATTTCATTCAGATGTCCGATACGCTGATCGAAAACCCTGAGATGCACTATCAGGCTTCACAGGTTCTCAACCAGCTCAGAATGTTCATTGCTGAACACCAGCTACCGGTCACAGTTCTTGTCGCCCGACCGTCTCTTACGCAGAGCTGGGTCGGCCGCATTCTGACTGGGCGCGGACTTCCGACCTGGACAAACTCCGCTACACGACAGTGTACAACCGATCTAAAGATCGCCCCCCTGCGCAAGGCCAAAGCGCTTTTTTTGAAAAACGCCCATGCATCCGTACGAAAAAGAGTTTGCCTGATGCTGGGTTCCAGGGATGATGAAAGCGCCCGTAGGGCCGGAAATATCCTCAAAATGGGAGGGCAGGCAAGTAAAGTTACCCTTACTGAGCACGGTGGTGAACTCTATCCGGTAAAGAAGTGGCGTACTCAGGACATCTGGTCCTTTCTGATGGCCTGTGGTTCCGAATCCCGCTTCCCTTTACCAAGCTTTATGCCGGATAACTTCAGCCTGGCAACGCTTTATAAAGACGCTACCGGAGAGTGTATCTGGTCCCCTGAGAAGTCCACACGCACCTCAGCTTGTGGGGCTCGCTATGGTTGTTCACTTTGCACAGCCGTCTTAGTTAACCACTCAATGGAAGCGCTTATACATGCTGACCCGGAGAAGTACGGTTATCAGGCAGGCCTGAGTCGTCTTCAGCGATTTCTTTCTAAGATCCAGTATGACTGGAGCCTGCGGGATTATATCGGTCGTAAAGTGTTTGAAGGCGGTTATGTACGTCTTCAACCCAATATCTTTTCTTCATCCCTGACTGAACGTCTCTTTCATGTCTGTTGCAGCCTTGATTATGTTGAAGCCAGACGTGCGGCAGAGAATCGCAGAAAGCTACTTTCCGGCGAGGTGGACGATACGGCTTATAACCGTCGTATGGCTGAGCCACAATTTCGGCTTGTACAGGAAGCAAACGTGATCCACGTTGATTTCCTCTGGTCGTTGCACTGTTTCAACCCTCGCCCGTTTCGGGCAATTGAGATCTATCGTAGGGTCTGGGAAGAGGCCGATCTGGACCTTCTTGAGGATGAGCCTGACATGCAGCCTGTGCCCCGTACACCAATGCCAGCTCCACTCTGGTTGAAACTGCCCGGAGGCCGGTTCGGTACAGCTTATGATGGACTGACTGATACGTTGCCGCTGATGACCTATTTTGACGGGCAGGCGGACCCCAGGGCTTCACGTAGCCTAAAGACCGGAGAGAGCAGTTCTGTCGTCGTGGCATTCGAGGAAGAGGATGAGCTGACTGTTGAAGAAGATACGGCGTCCTGGATTATCTGGCATGAATACGACGGGTTACGCCAGCCCATCGCTGGCGGTGAGTTTACTCCAACGACTGCTGCTCAGTATCTTCTTCGTTATGGCGCGGTCCGAATTTCAAAAGGCAAGGGCGCTGTCTATCATCGTCTCGCACAACGGGGACAAACCTTTTCCCGCCTGGGGATAGGCGACAGAGTGTCGCTTCCAGAGCTGGTTGCCAGTCGGCGTTTTAAAATACTCAGTGATTCTGCATACCGTCAGGTTGTAGCCCGGAAATTGCGTGGACAGATAAAAAAGTTCAGATTCTGGGCATGCGTAGCTGCCTGTGTTCAGTTGCACGTACACAACAAGACGGCACTCGGAGAAAGAATTTTAACGTTACTCGAAGGTGAGAGGGAACAGCAACAAGGTGCGATCCAGGCGAAGCTGAAGGCGGGAATGATGGATGCAGTTTTAACTCTGTGTAACCAGCGACTCCGGGTGAAAGAAAATACTAACCAGCCAGAGGAGTTCTGCTATTACCGTGCCGTTAGAGCTCGTTTCATGCGCCATTTATCTGAATGCCTTAAGCCAGAAAATGGCGGCGTTATCCGTGACGTTATCTGGGAACTGAGAGTGCTGAGCAGTGCTCACGGTACGACCAAAACAGGTTTTTACTATGTCGATAGCAATCGCCCGACAGCGAAAGGACTGTTAAACCGCCTTCTGATGAGGATGGTCAGGCAGGTCGTATAAGCGTCTGAAACGCGAAACACACGAAAATGGAGGGGTTATACAAAAAAAACTTAACTTTGATCGTGATGTAATGTGGACATCATGTCCAAGCGTTGCTGCATCCAGAAAAGTAACTTTAAACCTGTTGATACAGCCCTTGCATTACCTGTTTACGCATAGCCTGGAAACGTTCTAATTAAACCAGACAAATATAAATTTAAATTAATTCACTCACCCCCGGAATCGGGGAACTAAACAAAAGGATCATCAATGCAAAATCAAAATACACCCGCTCAGGAAAAACACACCGTATACCTTTTTAATGCCGAACATGCTGACAAGACAGCCGCCAAGCAAGCCGGGAAACTTTTCACGCTGGACATTGAACACCCAATGACCCTCAACGATCTCTCGCTGCTGTGTGAGTCGGTCGCGGACGCTGTGGGAGCCCCTGGCGGAATTAAATATGCAATCACAACAGAGCCTAATGGGGTTCAGGAGGAATACTGAATCAGTGTGGTGTGTGTCCATTTTAATTTGAGGTTTCATGAGTTCTATCGAGAGGCTGAAGTATGACTTTGAAAATGGGAAGTTCCGGGACTTCCAAGCCTGAGGGGCCATTTGTATTAATCACTTTTGAGGGGGACGAATTTCTTTTTGATGACAGACATAATGTCGTCAAGATAAATGGCAGGCCAAAAAAAATGGATGTAAAGCGACATTATTTTGAGTCCGATCTGGGAGAAGGGAAAGCGAAATACTGGACTTTAAATATCGAAGAGGCTCATCGGTTCAATTCGATTGATGAAGCGACAGAACAGCTTTGTAAACTGAATCGCCCTCATCTGATCAAAATTCGCAAAGTTGAGGGGGGTATCTGAATGACCAAAGAGATGTTTTTACGCATTTTAAATGAGGCACAGGCTCGTGTGGATAACGATTCGCTTCCGCTTGATGTTCGTATCCGGTCACGCACCACGGTAAATGATTGCGTCATCCGGGCAGATAAAGAGGGGTGGCCTATTGAGTATAAACAGAAGGTCTGGGTAGATGCAGTCAGTGGCTGTTAACTTCAGCGGTTACTTAAGCCAGTTCCTGTGCCCGTGAGTTTAGTAAAGGCGGAAAATGATATGGTCAAGGTGATAAATATCAACGGGAATTTAGTTGAATTACCTGAGCCCTCAGCAAAGTTATCCAAAGCTGAATCACCTGATGGTAGGTTCTCAAAACCTAAAAATAAGATCTCTAAAATACAGCGAGCTGAGCTGCGAATGAAATTTGGGGGGCGTTGTGCCTATTGTGGTTGCAAGCTTCCTGAAAAAGGGTGGCATGCCGATCATGTTGAGCCTGTTCGACGCGACTTTGAACTGGTGAGAGCCCCGGTCGGCAGCGGCGTAACTCATGTTGCCCGAAATACGGGTAAGGTTATGCACCCTGAACTGCATGCTATAGAAAACTTATTTCCATCATGCGCCCCCTGCAACCTTTTTAAAGGAGCTTTTAGTGTTGAAGGAATGAGAAAAGAAATTACCAAACAGGTTGAACGGGCTCGCGCATATAGCGTGAATTTCCGTACCGCAGAACGTTTTGGTTTGCTTCATATTGTAGAAAAACCGGTCGTCTTCTGGTTTGAGCAGTATAACGAACAGAAACAAAACGAATAATTTCTGTGAAACATAAAAGAAGTTAATCAGCAGTGGTTTACTAATTAAAGAGTGATTTAAATATTTTGATGCTGCTGAGGAGCTGCCTGGTATATCCTTCAAAGGAGAAAATGATGTATCTGCATCTTGTGCCCCGTATTCTTCACCATATGAAAAACAAGTGTACTCTCGTGTCAGTTTCTGTACCTGAATTGTCACTTGAGCTTAAAGCTGATTCGCTGGTGGCAATGAAACCCTATCCCAACAAGTCCTACCACGTTGTCATGTTGAAGGGGCGACGTGCATTAAATGGCTTTCTGGTAAAAAGCCCACGGACTTTAACTGAGTTCACAATGATAACAATCTGGGAAATTGAAGGTTTTGGAAAAATTAGTCATACCGTAAAAACGCTCGTTCAGGACAAAGACTATGACATGGTCTCCGCCTGGTTCCGCCCGCACAACCGCGACAGCCGTATTCCCAATCTCTATCTGGTCGGCGCGGGCACCCATCCGGGCGCGGGGATTCCCGGCGTGATCGGCTCGGCGAAAGCGACCGCCGGCCTGATGCTGGAGGCGCTGTCACGATGAACGGCACGCTGATGGATCACGCCACCGAAACCATGGCGGCAGGCTCGAAAAGCTTTAATACCGCTGCAAAGCTGTTTAACGCGTCGACCCGTCGCAGCGCGCTGATGCTCTACGCCTGGTGCCGCTATTGCGACGATGTGATTGACGGTCAGGCGCTGGGTTTCCGCGATGCGTCCGCCCTCAGCGGCAGCGCGACGCAGCGGCTGGCGATGTTGAAAACGCAAACGCAGCGCGCTTTTGCTGGCGCGGAGATGCAGGAGCCTGCCTTCGCCGCCTTTCAGGAGGTGGCGACGCGCCATGCCATTCCGCCGCAGCAGGCGTTCGATCATCTGGAAGGGTTCGCGATGGACGTGCGCGACACCCATTACGAAACCTTGGAGGATACGCTGCGCTACTGCTATCACGTCGCGGGCGTGGTGGGGCTGATGATGGCGCGGGTTATGGGCGTACGTAATGAAGCGGTGCTGGATCGCGCCTGCGATCTGGGGCTGGCGTTTCAGCTGACCAACATTGCGCGCGATATTGTTGAAGATGCGGAAACAGGGCGCTGTTATCTACCGGCGCAGTGGCTGGCGGAGGAGGGGATCGGCAGGCAGCAGATCGCCGATCCGGTTAACCGCGAGAAGCTGGCGCGTCTGGCTCAGCGGCTGGTGGCGGCCGCCGAGCCTTACTACGACTCCGCGCGCGTCGGGCTGGCTGGCCTGCCGCTGCGTTCCGCCTGGGCGATCGCGTCGGCGCACGGGGTTTATCGGGAGATCGGCGTCAGGGCACCAGCCGCGCGGAGAAAATCGCGCTGCTAATGAAAGGCGCGGCGCTGGCGATCAGTTCCCGCGTCGCGTCGACGCCGCCGCGTTCTTCCGATCTTTGGCAGCGTCCGCATCGGCATGGCGGTCACGCGGAGTAGCGTTTTCGCCGCGCGACGCTCTGGTGTTGCGGCTGCGCAGCACCGCCTGCAATTTTGACACCGGCGGCGCATAGAGAAAGCCGAAGGAGACGCAATCCTCTTTGCCGCGCACCGCATGATGCAGGCGGTGCGCCATATACAGCCGTTTCAGGTAGCCGCGGCGCGGAATATAGCGAAACGGCCAGCGCTGATGCACCAGGCCGTCATGCACCATAAAATAGAGCGCGCCGTAGAGCGTCATACCGGCGCCGATCCACTGCAACGGCCAGACGCCGGAGGTGCCGACAGCGATCAGCACAATCGCCAGCACGGCGAACAGCAATGCATAGAGATCGTTGACTTCGAACCAGCCGGTGCGCGGTTCATGGTGTGAAAGATGCCAGCCCCATCCCCAGCCGTGCATGATGTATTTGTGCGCCAGCGTCGCCACGATTTCCATGACGGCGACGGTCGCCAGCACAATCAGGGTGTTCCACAGCACGAGCATCGTGACTCCTGTTTTAGCGGATAAATAGCGTGTCCATCGCATTAAACGGCAAGGGCTCTGCTTTGCGTTGCCCGTGGTTGCAGGCGACTGAAAGGCGTCAGCCGCTTCGATGAGTGTACGTGATGCAGAGTATAGCAACAGAGTCGGCGGGCTGCCGCGTGCTCAGGAGGTGGCGTCGCTTACCGATTCGCGCAGCACCAGTCCGGAAATAAGCGCCTGCTGTGGGGTCATGTCGCCGCCGTCGAGCATTGAGATCAGGCGGTCGATCACCTCATGGATCATGCCGGTAACGGGATCTTTAACGCTGGAGAGCGCGGGGAGCAGGAAGGGAGCGACGGGGATGTCGTCAAAGCCGAGTAGCGAGACATCATCCGGCACGCGCAGTCCGGCCTGAGCCAGCTGCCTCAGGGCGCCGACCGCCATATCATCGTTGCTGGCGATCAGCGCGCTGAAGGCGACGTTGTTTGCCAGCAGGGTCGCCACCGCTTTTGCGCCGCAGGCGGGCGTCCATTTTCCTTCAACGATGCGCTGCGGTTCGACGACGATATCAGCCTGGCGCAGCGCCTCTTTATAACCGGCAAGGCGTTCCAGCGCAGTGGGTGAATCGAGCGATCCGGTAATAAAGGCGATTTCCCGGTGGCCGCGTTCGATCAGCGCCATGGCGGCATTAAACGCCGATCCTTTATGGTCGCAGAAGACGGCGTGGCTGGGATGTTTACGCAGCCGACGATTGACCACCATAATCGGCTGGCGCGTCTGCCCGATGATGTCGTCCATGTCGTCGATGGTGAGAAAGCGCGGGTAGAGGATAATGGCGTCACAGCGCAGATCGAGCAGGAATTCGATCGCCTCGCGCTCCTGCTGCGCGCTGTGTTTGCCGTCAACGAGGATCAGTTGTCGGCCGCTTTCTTCCACTTTTTTCGCCGCCTGGGAGAGGATTTCGCTGAAGTAGCTGCCGCTGTAGAGAGTGTTGGTGACGACCATGCCGATGCACTGGGATTTGCTGGTCGCCAGGTTACGCGCCAGCAGGTTAGGGCGGTAGCCCGCGGCTTCGATGGCGGCGAAGACCTGTTTGCGGGTTTCTTCGCTGACATAGCCTTTGCCTGACAGCACACGCGAGACCGTCGCTTTGGAGACGCCCGCTTTTTTCGCCACTTCCTGCATTGTTGACATCATCTTCCCCCAACCGTGATCCCTTGCGGCTCATTCTAAACATTTTTACGTCAGGATCGCGGATTATGTTGCGTGGTCCCTGGTGAACACGTCAAAGGCAACGCTTTCTTCAAGCTATATAAAACTCAGCACCCCAGTACCGAACCACAGAGTTGGGGGCGCAGGGGCAGGAACCTGCAGGCGGGTTGTTTGGGCAGCGGCGATGCGGCGTTGGCTGGCTGCTTAGTGAGTCAGCGGCGGTGCGGTGTTGGCTGGCTGTTTGGTGGGGCAGCGGCGATGCGGTGTTGGCGGGTTTTTCAGTGAGTCAGCGGCGGGCGGGCCGTTTCGTAAAGACGTCGTCAATCCATCCCTGGAGACTCCGCCGCGTCATCCCTGACGCGGAGGCTTTACTACACGGCCCGCCCGCCGCTTCCTTTAGCTTCAGTGTTGCCCGCGCCGCTGGGTGTCGCTTTGGAAGTCGTCTGTGCTGCTTTGCCTGGCTGATGTGAAACACAGAATTCACATACTAAAGCACAGAGTTAGGGGAGCGAGGGGGCCGGAACCTGTAGGCGGACCTCCCGCGCCAGGGAAGGCGCGGGCGGAGGCGCCATGGATGGCTTTATGCCGTTCCGCCGAAAGGTCCGGCCCCCTTGCGACCGGCACCTGACAGGGCCGCAAACCGACGCCCACCCGACCACGACCAGCACACGCGCGATCCTTATCACAAATCTGAAAGCTCAAAAAGAAATCAGTTGATCTCCATTCACAACTTAACCAATCTGATGTGAAACCGGTTACCTATTTTGTTGCAGACGGGAAGCGCCAGTGAAAACTTATGCAGGTTGCTTCCACAACTACCTGAATAAACTATAAAAATGCCGTCTACCCTACGGCACGGTGCGTCATAACGAGAGGTTTCACACTCATGTCAAAGAATTACGCAACAATCTCGCGTTCAATCGTTGAGGCGATAGGTGGTGGTGATAACGTGGCGGCAGTGACTCACTGCATGACGCGCCTGCGCTTTGTGCTGAACGACAGCACCAGCGTCAACAGCGCTGCGCTGAAGGCCATTCCCGGCGTCATGGGCGTGGTGCAAAACGACAACCAGTGCCAGGTTATCATCGGCAACACCGTTTCTCAGGCCTACGCTGAAGTCCTCAAACTGCTTCCCGCCGGGGCACAGGTGCTACGGGCCGAACCGCCAAAAGGGAAACTCACCCTGAGACGCATCGGCGCAGGGATCCTGGATGCATTGATCGGCACCATGTCCCCCCCCTGATCCCGGCGATCATTGGCGGATCGATGGTCAAACTGCTGGCGATGATCCTCGACATGACCGGTCTCTTTCCGAAAGGATCTTCCACCATCGCCATCCTGAACTTTATCGGCGACGGCGCTTTCTTCTTCCTGCCGGTTATGGTCGCCGCCTCCGCCGCGATCAAATTTAAAACCAATATGTCGCTGGCGATCGCCATTGCCGGCGTGCTGGTCCATCCCGGTTTTATCGATCTCATGGCGCAGGCGGCGAAGGGACAGCCCGTCGACTTCTTCGGCGTGCCGGTCACCGCGGTCAAATATACCTATACCGTCATCCCGGCGCTCTGCATGACCTGGATACTCTCGTATATCGAAAGATGGGTGGATAAAATCACCCCGGCTGTCACTAAAAACTTCCTCAAGCCGATGCTGATCGTCCTGTTCGCCGCGCCGATCACCATCCTGCTGATTGGGCCGATCGGCATCTGGATCGGCAGCGGCATCTCGGCGGTGGTCTATACCATCCACCACTATCTCGGTTGGCTCTCCGTCGCCATCATGGGCGCGCTCTGGCCGCTGCTGGTCATGACCGGTATGCACCGCGTCTTCACGCCGACCATCATTCAAACCATCGCTGAAACCGGCAAAGAGGGCATGGTCATGCCGTCTGAAATCGGCGCCAATCTCTCGCTGAGCGGATCTTCGCTGGCGGTCGCCTGGCGCACCAAAAACCCGGAGCTGCGTCAAACCGCCCTGGCGGCGGCGGCTTCCGCAATAGTGGCGGGCATCTCCGAGCCCGCGCTCTACGGCGTGGCGATTCGGCTCAAACGCCCGCTGGTGGCCAGCCTGATCAGCGGCTTTATCTGCGGCGCGGTGGCGGGCCTGGCCGGACTGGCGAGTCACTCCATGGCGGCGCCGGGGCTGTTCACCAGCGTGCAGTTCTTCGACCCCGCCAACCCGATGAGTATCGTCTGGGTATTTGCGGTTATGGCGCTGGCGGTCGTGATCTCCTTTATCACCACCCTGATTTTAGGCTTTGAAGACATTCCGGTGACGCCGGAGCAGACCAACGCGGTGTCAGCATCCGCCGACTGGCCCGCAAACTCTCAGGCCGTTAAAACGCATTAACAGAGGATGTATATGGAAACCAAATTTCCCGCAGGATTTTTATGGGGCGGCGCGATTGCGGCGAATCAGGCCGAGGGCGCCTGGCGCGAGGGCGGCAAAGGGCCAGGGACGATAGATATGAGCCCGCACGGCCCCGAGCGCATGGCGGTAAAGCTGGGCCAGCAGAAGCGTTTTAGCTGCCGTGACGACGAGTTTTATCCGTCGCACGAGGCGATCGATTTTTATCATCGCTACAAAGAAGATATCGCTCTGATGGCGGAAATGGGCTTTACGGTATTTCGCACCTCCATCGCCTGGAGCCGCATCTATCCGCAGGGCGACGAGCTGACGCCCAATGCGGAGGGCATTGCCTTTTACCGCGACCTGTTTCTTGAATGTAAGAAATACAACATTGAGCCGTTGGTCACCCTGTGCCACTTCGATGTGCCGATGCACCTGGTAAAAGAGTACGGTTCCTGGCGCAGCCGCAAAATGGTGGACTTCTTTACCCGCTATGCGCGCACCTGCTTTGAAGCCTTCGATGGGCTGGTGAAATACTGGCTCACCTTCAACGAAATAAATATTCTGCTGCACAGCCCGTTTTCCGGCGCCGGGCTGGCGTTCGACGAGGGGGAAAACCCGCAGCAGGTAAAATATCAGGCGGCGCACCACGAACTGATCGCCAGCGCGCTGGCGACCAAAATCGCCCACGAAGTCAACCCGCAAAACCAGGTCGGCTGTATGCTGGCGGGCGGCAACTTCTACCCTTACTCCTGCAAGCCAGAAGATGTCTGGGCGGCGCTGGAAAAGGATCGGGAAAACCTTTTCTTTATCGATGTGCAGGCGCGCGGCGCTTATCCCGCCTGGACCCGCCGCATGTTCCGCGAGCAGGGCATCACCCTCGAAACGCTGCCGGGCGACGACGAAATCCTGAAAGACACCGTCGATTTCGTCTCCTTCAGCTACTACGCTTCGCGCTGCGCCTCGGCGGAGATGAACAGCAACAACACCAGCGCCGCCAACGTAGTTAAATCGCTGAAAAACCCCTGGATTGAGGCGAGCGAATGGGGCTGGGCCATCGATCCGCTGGGGCTGCGCATCACCATGAACATGATGTATGACCGCTACCAGAAACCGCTGTTCTTGGTGGAAAACGGCCTGGGCGCCAGGGATGAGCCTGACGCCAACGGCGAAATTCATGACGACTACCGCATCAGCTACCTGCGCGAACATATCCGCGCAATGGCGGAAGCGATCGACGACGGTATTCCCATCATTGGCTACACCAGCTGGGGCTGCATCGATTTGGTCTCCGCCTCGACCGGCGAAATGAGCAAGCGCTACGGCTTTATCTACGTTGACCGCGACGACCAGGGCAAAGGCACGCTGGCGCGCACGCGTAAAAAATCGTTCTGGTGGTATAAAAAGGTTATCGCCAGCAACGGCGCCGATCTCGATTAATCAAATGGGCCGGTAACGGCCCGTTTTTTCCTAAGGTATTTTGCTACAGGCTTTATCTTTAATTACGCGATATTTGGCTACGTAAAACGATTCGCTCCCGCACGATATTTCCCATTTTTTCTGTCTCCGATCTTTTTATAAGCATATTCCGCTGTACGTCGCCTTTTTATTATTAATATTAAACGGATATCTTCCGCCTGACGCGCGCCGCGTATAATAATATGCGCAATGAAATTATTTCTTTTAAATAATTAACACATCTAAATCAATCCTTTGTTGCCGCACATTTTCTTCTTAATAAGATGATTCCTACTCATGATTGATAAATTATTTGTTGATTATTTTATTTTTTATTCTGTTTTTTCTTAATCATAAAGATATATGAAAATAGTATGAGTGAAATCACCTTTTTACGTATCAATATTTCCGCATGTAACTGGCGGAAATAATACTTTTCTGCTTTACCTGATATTTGCGCCGAGGCATTCAGCGCGGCGCATTCTTTTTTGCAAACTTAACGCTTTTAAAAATCCTTGTTTAAAAACCAATAATGGACGGTATCTGCAATGGTAAAAAGAAGCAGGTTGACTGTAGCTCAGCGCGTATTATCGCCTGAGTCAGATGGGCGGCGCGCGCGTTTAAGCGTTCTGGCGATGGCGGTATGCCTGGGATCGATGGGCCAGGCGGGGGCTGCCAGCTATATCGAGCAGGGCACGGCGGGCAATCCAGCCAGCTGGCGCAGCAGCGAGTTCAACGCTGAATGGGGGCTGGGAGCGATTCACGCTGAAGCGGCCTATGCCGCCGGCTACAGCGGCAAAGGGGTAAAACTGGGGATCTTCGATCAGCCGGTTTACGCAAAGCACCCGGAATTCTCCGGCGCGAATAAAGTGATCAACCTGGTGACCAAAGGCATCCGCGCCTATACCGATCCCTACATTCCGGTAAAAGCAGGCGATCCGTTTGAATATAACGGCACGCCGAGCGTTGATTCCGACGGCGAACTGGGATCGCATGGCACTCACGTCGGCGGCATTGCGGCAGGCAGCCGTGACGGCGGCGAAATGCACGGCGTGGCGTGGGGCGCGCAGATCGTCAGCGCGGAAAACGGCGATCCGGGCCCGGAAGACGGCATCATCCTCGGCAACGACGGCGCGGTCTATAAAGCGGGCTGGGATGCGCTGCGCGAAAGCGGCGTGCGCATCATTAACAATAGCTGGGGCATCGGCATCACCGATAAATTCGCCGAGGGCGGCAGCAATTCCGCTTATCCGCACTTCACCGTAAATGACGCGCAGAAACAGTTTGACCAGATTAAGCAGATCCTCGGCACCGTACCGGGCGGCGCCTATCAGGGCGCGATTGATGCGGCGCGTAGTGGCATCGTCACCATTTTCGCCGCCGGCAATGATGACAACCTCAACAACCCGGACGCGATGGCGGGGCTGGCTTACTTTGTGCCCGATATCGCGCCGAACTGGCTCTCCGTCGCCAGCCTGCAACAGAATGCCGCCTCCGCCGACGGCACCCCTTACACTATCAGCACCTTCTCCTCCCGCTGCGGCTACACCGCCAGCTTCTGCGTCTCGGCCCCCGGCTCGCGCGTCTACAGCTCGATAATCGAAGGCACCAGCGTCGATAACCTCACCACCGGCTACGCCAAATACAGCGGCACCTCAATGGCGGCGCCGCACGTGGCGGGCAGCGTCGCGGTGCTGATGGAGCGCTTTCCTTATATGACCGGCGCGCAGGTGGCGCAGGTACTGAAAACTACCGCCACCGACATGGGCGATCCCGGCATCGACGCGCTCTACGGCTGGGGCATGATCGATCTGAGCAAGGCGATCGATGGTCCGGGCATGTTCTATACCGTCGAGGATATTCCCGAAGCGCTGCGTATACCGGACCCGGAAGGCGTCGCCTACGGCCCGACGCAGTTTGTCGCCAATATCCCCGGCATCGGCGCCGAAGTGGATAAAGGCACGCCCTATGCACGCCTCTGCAATCAGGTACAGTGCGGCTTCGACGTCTGGTCGAACGACATTTCCGGCCACGGCGGGCTGACCAAAGAGGGCGCGGGCGCGCTCTGGCTCACGGGCAGCAACACCTACAGCGGCCCGACGCTGGTCAATGCCGGGCTGCTGTCGGTAAACGGCTCGCTCACCTCTGACGTCACGGTGCAGCGGCAGGGCGTGTTGGGCGGCAACGGCAGCATCGGGGCCTTACGGGTGGCGCGCGGCGGCACCGTGGCGCCGGGCAACTCGATCGGCACCCTGAACGTGGATGGCGACGTCACCTTTGATGAAGGCTCGCGCTACGCGGTAGAAGTGGCGCCGGACGGCCGCAGCGACCGCATCGCCAGCAGCCGCACCATCACCATTAACGGCGGCGAGGTGGCGGTATCGCTGGAAAACAGCGCTAACCTGCTGAGCCAGAGCGAAGTGCAAAGCCTTGCCGGACGTCAGTACAACATCCTGACGGCGACGCAAGGCGTCAGCGGCGCCTTTACCAGCGCATTGCCGAGCTACGCCTTCCTGGGCACCACGCTGGGCTACCAGGCAAACCAGGTCTCGCTGACGGTCGGGCGCAACGACGCCACCTTCGCCAGCGTGGCGGCCTCAGATAACGAGCGCGCGGTCGCGGCGGCGGCGGAAGCGCTGGGCGCGGGCAACCCGGTCTATGAAAGCCTGCTGCTCAGCGGATCGGCGGGCGAGGCGCGTCAGGCGTTCCGTCAGCTCTCCGGCCAGGTGCATGCGGATATCGCGTCGGCGCAGGTCAACGACAGCCGTTATCTGCGCGACACGCTCAACGATCGCCTGCGTCAGGCGGAAGGGCTGGGCGGCGTCAACGATATCAAGGCGGACGAGGGCGGCGCCTGGGCAAAACTGCTGGGCGCGTGGGATCACGCTTCCGGCGACGACAGCGCCACCGGCTATCAGGCTTCGACATGGGGCGTGCTGCTGGGGCTGGACTCCGCCTGGGCGGACGACTGGCGCATGGGCGTCGCGACCGGCTACACCCGCACCTCGCTGGATGGCGGCTACGGTTCTGACGCCGACAGCGACAACTATCATCTCGGCGTCTACGGCGGCAAAGAGTACGGTTCATTGGCGCTGCGTGCCGGCGCAGGATACACCTGGCACCGTTTCGATACCTCGCGCGCTGTGCGTTACGGCAGTCAGTCCGACCGCGCCAGCGCGCAGTACAGCGCGCGCACCGAGCAATTCTTCGCCGAAGCGGGCTACCGCATTCCGGCCGGACCGGTGAGCCTGGAGCCATTCGCCAATCTCTCTTACGTCAACTTCCAGAACAACCGCATCGCGGAGCAGGGCGGCACAGCGGCGCTGCATGGCGACAAGCAGCATATCGACGCCACGCTCTCCACCCTGGGCCTGCGCAGTGATGTCCAGTGGAACGTCACCCGTGAAACGGCGGTGGCGCTGCGCGGCGAGCTGGGCTGGCAGCATCAATACGGCGACCTCGATCGCGGCGTTGGGCTGAAGTTCAACGGCAGCGATACGCCGTTTGTGGTAAACAGCGTCTCCGCCTCGCGCGACGGGGCGGTGCTCAAAGCCAGCGCCGAGGTGGCGATCAACAGCAACGCCCGGCTGTCGCTGGGCTACAGCGGCCTGCTCTCCGGGAATTATCAGGACAACAGCGTCAACGCGGGCTTCAGCTGGAATTTCTGAAATCCGTCAACCACGGGGCCGACACGGCCCCGTTTTTTATACTTAATTCTCCGCCTGCCGTTTATTCTGCGCGAAGAACGGGCACGATATTCGCGCCGCCGTTAAATACGCGCTGTGATAGCGATCATATTTATAAAAAAGGTAAAGCCGTTATCGCTTTTCATCATTGACAGAAAAAGCGCTGGCGGTTTGGAAATATCTTTGTGTTCATTATTAATTCGCCTCGCGTCACATTTACGCAAAAACATAAAACGGCAAATAAATTTAGCAATTGTCATTCCCTCTCTCTTTTACAACATTAACGGGCACGGCTTAATCAAGCCCTCCGTTAAATAACGTGCTGCGGGTAGAAGGGGAGTAATAATGGCGACCTGTTCCGTATTGGGTAAAAAAGAAAAAATAGGCTACGGCCTGGGCGATATGGCCAGTGCGCTGGTCTGGCAAACGGCGACGCTGTTTCTCGCCTATTTTTATACCGACGTTTATGGGCTGCCCGCAGCGATTATGGGTACCATGTTTCTGCTGGTGCGCGCGCTGGACGCCTTCGTCGATCCCTGCATCGGCGCGCTGGTCGATCGCACCCGCACCCGCCATGGCCGCTTTCGTCCCTGGCTGCTCTGGTTCGCGGTGCCGTTTGGCGTCTGCTGCCTGATCACCTTCTACGTGCCGGACGCCGGGCCGACGGTGAAAATCATTTACGCCTGCGTTACTTACACGCTGCTGAGCCTGGTTTACTCCGCCATTAACGTGCCCTACTGCGCGTTGCCCGGCGCGCTGACGCTCGACCCACGCGAGCGCCATTCGCTCCAGTCCTGGCGATTCGGGCTGTCGTTTATCGGCGGGCTGATCGTCACGGTAATTGCGCTGCCGCTGGTGAACTGGTTGGGCGATGACAACCCGCAGAAAGGCTATTTCTATGCCATGAGCCTGATGGGAATGCTGGGCGTGGTGCTCTTTTTTTGCTGCTTCGCCATGACGCGTGAGCGTTATTATTCCGCAGCGGAAAACAGCGGTTCGATGCTGAGCGATTTAAAAACCCTGACGCGCAACAGTCAGTGGCGCATTATTTTCATCTTTAATATTTTGCTACTGACCGCGATAGTCACGCGCGGTTCCGCCACGCTCTATTACGTGAAATATGTGCTGCTGCGCCCGGAGCTGGTTTTCGCCTTTATTGTTTCCGGCATGGCGGCGGCGCTGCTGGGCGCCTTATTATCCGAACGGCTGTTGGGGAAATTCGACCGCGTGCGCGCTTACCAGTGGACGATTATCACTTTCGTGCTGCTCGGCTCGTTGATTTTCTTTTTACCGCCGGTCGCGCTCTGGTGGATATTCGGCATTAATATTGTCTTCAGCTTTATTCAGAACCTGACGACGCCGCTTCAGTGGGCCATGTTCTCCGACGTGGTGGATTATGAAGAACAGCGCAGCGGGCGGCGGCTTGACGGGCTGGTGTTCTCCACCGCGCTATTCGCCATTAAGTTCGGCCTGGCGCTCGGCGGCGCGCTGGTCGGCTGGATTCTGGCGCTGGTGGACTATCTGCCTAACCAGGCGCAGCAGTCGGCAGGCGTGCTGACCACCATCAACGCGCTTTTCACCCTAATTCCTTCGGCGTTGTTTCTCAGCATGGCGCTTCTGCTCTGCCTCTACAAACTCAGCAGCCGCAGAGTGGCTGAGATCGCCAGCCAGCTGGCGCAGAAGCGTCAGCATCACGAAGACACGCCTCCGCTTGTTTCCGCAATTCAGGAGTAATGTATGACCGCAATTTATCAGGACCCACAGCGCCCGGTGGCGGAACGCGTCGCCGATCTGCTGGCGCGCATGACGCCGGAAGAGAAATTCGCCCAGATGCACGCCTTCTGGCTCATCCTGTCTGTCGACGGCAACCACCGCGAACGCAGCGACCTCAGCGACAGTTTTTCCGGCGCCGGTCAGCTGAACGACCTGAACGCGCGGCTACGGCGCGGCGTTGGACAAATTACGCGCCCGCTGGGCACGCACGTAGTTGACGCGCGCGATGGTGTCAGAGCAGCCAACCGCCTGCAAAAAACGCTGATGGAGGAGACGCGGCTCGGCATCCCGGCGCTGTTTCATGAAGAGTGTCTGGTCGGCCTGCTGTGCAAGGACGCCACGCTGTTTCCGTCGCCGCTGAACTACGCCTCCACCTGGGACCCTGAGCTGATCGAGCAGGTGGCCGCGGCCATCGGCGAAGAGGCGCGATCTACTGGCTGTCGGCAGGGGCTGGCGCCGGTGCTGGACGTTTCGCGCGACGTGCGCTGGGGGCGCACTGAAGAAACCTTCGGCGAAGATCCCTGGCTGGTCGGCGTGATGGCGACCCATTTCGTCAGGGGGCTCCAGGGCGAAAAGCGTGACCTGCTGGCGACGCTGAAACACTATGTCGGCCACTCCTTCAGCGAAGGGGGACGCAACCATGCGCCGGTGCATCTCGGCTTCTGCGAGCTGAACGACACTTTCCTGCTGCCGTTTGAGATGGCGGTAAAGCTGGCCAATGCCGGTTCCGTGATGCCCGCCTATCACGACATCGATAATCAGCCTTCGCACAGCGACGCCTTCCTGCTGACCACGCTGCTGCGCGAGCGCTGGGGCTTTGACGGCATCATCGTCGCCGATTACGGCGGCGTCAGCCTGCTGCATCAGCATCACGGCGTGGCGCGCGACGCGGCGGAATCCGCTGCGCTGGCCTTTAACGCCGGGCTGGATATCGAACTGCCGAAAGATGATTGCGCGCAGCATCTGGCGCAAGCGGTCGAGCGCGGGCTGATTACGATGGAAAAAGTCGATGAGATCGTGGCGCGTCTGCTGACGGAAAAATTCCGTCTTGGACTGTTTGAACAGCCCTACGCCGATGAAAACCGCATCAGCCTGCAAAGCGAGAATGCGCGGCGGCTGGCGCGCGAGACGGCGACGCGCTCGATTACGCTGCTGGAGAACAACGGCGCGTTGCCGCTGAAGCCGGAACAGCGCGTAGCGGTGATCGGCCCGACGGCGGACGATCCGCTGGCGCTGCTCAGCGGCTACAGTTTTCCGGTACATCTGATCATCAGCGATATGCAGGACCAGGCGGCGCAGGTCACCACGCCATTGCAGGCGCTGGGCGACACGCAGGTCAGCTATGCGCGCGGCTGCCATATCATTGAAAAACGCATGGCGGGCGCGCCGGTTTTCCCCGGCGACAGCGCCGGCAAGCCGATGCAGCAGTCGCCGGTGTCGCAGGATACGTCCCTTATCGCCGAGGCGGTGGCGCTGGCGGAAAACAGCGACGTGGTGGTCGCCTGCGTTGGCGACCTGGCGGGCCTGTTCCAGAGCGGCACGGTGGGCGAAGGTTCGGACACGGACAGCCTCGCGCTGCCGGTCGTGCAGCAGCAACTGCTGGCGGCGCTGGTCGCGACCGGCAAGCCGGTGGTGGTGGCGCTGACCGGCGGACGGCCTTATCACCTGAGCGGGCTGGAGGATCGCGTGGCGGCGTTGCTGATGGCCTGGGCGCCGGGGCAGGAGGGCGGCTACGCGCTGGCCGATGTGCTGACCGGCCGCGCTGAACCGACAGGCAGGCTGGTGCTGTCGGTGCCGAAAAGCGCTGGCGCGATGCCCTACTACTACAACCACAAGCTGAAAAGCGGCGGCACGCCGTTCGCCTTTCATTTCGGCGCGCGCTATCCGTTCGGCTACGGCAAAACCTGGACGGAGTTTACCTACGGCCCGCTGAGCCTGGCGCAGCCGGAGACGCCGGTGGCGCAGGGCACCATTGAGGTTGCGCTGGAGATAACCAACAGCGGCCAACGCGCGGGCAGCGAGGTGGTACAGCTCTACGTGCGTGACAACATCGCCTCGATGGTCAGGCCGGTGCAGGAATTGAAAGCCTTTCAGCGCGTCATGCTGGAGCCGGGCGAAACGGCGCGGCTAACCTTCTTCCTGCCGACCGACATGCTGAACTTCACCAGCCGGGAAGGGGAGCGCATCGTCGAGCCTGGCGAGTTTGAATTGCAGGTGGGCGCCTCCAGCGGCGATATTCGTCAGCGGACGGTAGTGACGCTAACCGGCGAGACGCGGCGGCTGCCCCAGCAGTGGCGGATACTCAGCCACTGCGAAGTTGCGCGCGGTCGCTAGTGCGGCTAAGGGCGCTTTCACCGTTTCCACCCGCGTCGGGATGCCGAGGTTCGGCGCGGATATCGGTGAAAGCGCCCGCTACTGCACCAGATGATGACTGATGGCGTACTTTACAATCTCGGCGTTGGTGGTGAACTTCATCTTCTTCATCAGCCGCGATTTATAGGTGCTGACGGTTTTATTGCTGATCACCAGCGCGTCGGCGATGGCGTTGATGCTTTCGCCGTGCGCCAGCATGATCATAATTTGCCGCTCGCGCATCGTCAGGTTCTCATGCGGCGGTCGGTCGCCGCTCTGGTACTGCGAAAAGACAATCTCCTGCGCCAGCTCGTGATCGATATAGCGTGAGCCGCGCGCCACCTGGCGGATCGCCGCCAGCAGCGCCTCCGGGTTTTTATCTTTGGTGATATAGCCCAGCGCGCCGCAGTAGAGCACGCGGCGGGCGATCTGCGGCTCGTTATACATGCTCAGCACCAGGATGCGCAGCGCCGGATATTGCAGAGTGATGCGGTTGATCAGATCCTCACCGCTGATGCCGGGCATAGAGATATCCAGCAGCAGCAGATCCACGCCGCCTTCGCGCAGCCGTTCCAGCACCTGGCCGCCGTCGGCTGCCTCGCCCACCACCTTAATGCCGTCGTCCAGCAGGAAAATCTGCTTCAGTCCCTCGCGCATAATGGCGTGGTCGTCAGCGATCATCAGGCGAATTGCTTGTGTCATCGGTTACTCACTTATTTTTCTTCGTAAACAGCGTGCGGGAGAGGACCGGCGGCCGGTGGGGGAAGCTCAGCTGTACGCGTGTGCCTTCGCCGGGCTTGCTGTCGATCACCACCTCGCCGTTCAGCATCGCCGCCCGCTCCACCATGCCTGGCAACCCCCAGGCGTTAGGGCGCACGCGGCGCATATCGAAACCTTTGCCGTTATCGACCACATCAATGCGCAGCCTGTCGCCATCCTGCTTCATAAACAGATAGACGCTGCTGGCCCCGGCGTGGCGCTGCACGTTGGTCAGCGACTCCTGCACCACGCGAAAGGCGGCGGTGACGCACTCGTCGCTAAGGCGGAGATCTTTCCCGTGAGGCGGCACAAAGATACAGCGGGTCGTATTGTGCTTGTTGAACTCGTCGCGCAGCCACTCCAGCGCCGGCACCAGGCCGAGATTCAGCATATTGGGCCGCAGACGGGTAGAAACGTCGCGCACCACTTGAATGGTGCCGTCGACCAGCTGCATCAGATTATCCACCTGCTGATGCACCGCGTCGCCCGCTTCCGGCGACTGCATGCGGATCAGCGACAGTCCGACGCGCAGCGACGTCAAATGCTGTCCCAGCTCATCGTGGATCTCATGAGCGAGGTGTTTGCGCTCCGCTTCGCGCTGCGCCTCCTGATTACGCGCCAGCAGGCGCAGCTGCTGATGCGCTTCGCGCAGCTCCTCTTCCGCCAGCCGGATGGCGGTAATATCGCGCCCGACCGTCAGCACGCTCTCCAGCTCTCCGTGCAGATCGAACTCCGGCACGCTGCGCACATGCAGGATACGTTTGCGATCGCCGTGGTTCAGGGTCAGCTCGCCCTCCGCCTGCTCGCCGCTCGCCAGGCTGTGCGATACCAGCCGCAGCAGCGCCATGCCCGCCTCGTGGTGCGGCACCGCTTCGGTCAGCTGCCAGCGGTAAATATCCTGTTCCTGGCCGTCAAACCATTTCAGCACCGGCGGGTTGACGTAAACGCAGCGCAGCGACAGATCGAAGCGCGCGATCATATCCGGCGAGTTCTCCACCAGGGCGCGGAACTGCTTCTCGCGTAGCTGCTGGATCGCCTCTTTTTGTTTCAGCTCGCGCACGTCGCGCACCACGCACAGCGCATGCGGCACGCCGCCGTGCAGGTAGAGACTGGAGCTGACCTGAACGGAGATCGGCTCGCCCCGGCGCGGAGTATGCTGTGAGGTAAAGGTGATCCCTTCCGGTCGCATCGTCAGCTTCCACCACAGCGCCGCCACGTCATCATCTTTGAGTTCATGATCGAGCGCGGCGAAACTGACCTGCATCAGCGCGCGCTGGGAAAAGCCCATTAATTTGCATGCCTTTTCGTTGACATATTTTATCCGCAGCGCCCGGTCCACTAAATAAATCGCATCGTGAATACGATTTAACGCAATAGAGGAAAGGGTATCGGACGGCGTCAGCGCAGGATTAAGATAATCGGAATAATTCTGCAATCGCGGCTCTCCAGATCAGGTCTCATTCATGCGCGTAACAGGGAACTTCGCGCGATGCTAATAAAATAAACTTCCCTGTTGCCTTTCCGCTTTTCAATACAACCTCAGAATAATCTCAGGCGTAAACGCGGCTTTTTAATGTTTCTCTGGCGCGGGAAAGACGGGAGCGTACGGTGCCCACCGGAATATTAAGCTGCTGCGCCACATCCTGATAGCTGCCGTCATGACCAACCAGAATCGACAGCATGGTTTTTAGATCCTCCGGAAACGTTTCGATAGAGGCGAGGGTAGCGCCTAAAACCCGTTCATTTTCCGTGATATCGCTCGGATCGCTGTCATAAAGCATACTGGTAAGAATCTCATCGTTGAGCGTATCAAATAAAAAGCGACCCTGCTGATTTTTATAGTAATTACGGATCAGATTAATTGCAATGCCGAACATCCAGGTTTCCGGGCGCGAGGCGCCGATAAATTTATGACAGTTGCGCAGCACCTCCAGACAGGTCATCTGGGCAATATCTTCCACATCCTCATAGTTCGCCACGCGTTTGTGAATGAAATTCAGTAATTTCTTATTATTTTTCTTGAAAACATCAGACCAGTCGATATTGACGGCAACGGCTTCTACGGTTATTGGCTGGCTGGCAAGAGTGGTCATCATCTTATTTTCTCCAGAGGAATCAAAAGTGATTGCCTCATGGCTATAGCAAGTGCTGTGCCAGCAAAAATTAACGAACTAACAGCTTGTTTTTATTATTTACGCGCAACTCATCCAGGATATATCTGAGAAAAAAACGGCAAAACCGCTTTTATTTTCTGTGGCATTTTTTACACAAGTTTCGCTGATTAATTATTTCCTGCCGGTGAGGTTTTTTATTTCATCTTTTTTTGGAACCTGGCGCGCGGCGAGCCCACTTAACCGGGGTCAACCTGATGAGGAACGGGCGATGCTGAAGCCAAACCTGCCGCTAATGCCGCACCCTTTTAAAGCCCTGATGAAAGCCGCCGACAGTGGGCCGAACAAAAGCGCCGAGCGGGCGGGGCAAAGCGTGGCCGATACCAGCGCCAACGACATGAAAGAAGAGGTGGGGCTGATGTTTTCCGAGCGCGCCGAAAGCCAGAAAAAGGCCGAGCAGCGCCGTCAGCAGCAGCATGGGCTGCGCCATCGGCAGCAGGCGGGCAAAGTGCAGCTGCACAAGCTCTACGCCATGCTCGACTCCGGCGATCCGTCGCGGCGCGAAGCGCATCTGAGCCAGCTGCGTGACACGCTGAAGCGCAAACCGCCGGCGGATACCGATGAACTGCTGTCGCAGCTGGATAACGATCCGGCGCGCTGCGATCTGCTGCTGCGCGTGATGGAGCGCGAGGCGCGCGATCAGGGCGACAACGCGCTGTGCGAAACCATTAGCCGCCATCTGGAGACGCTGCAAACCCAGCACGGCGAACGCCTGCGCGCCGGGCTGAACACCGCCGCGGCGTTTGCGGAATACAGCGCGCACTCGCAGCAGCGTCAGACGCTGCGCAATCTCTATTACGACAGCATCGTGCATCAGCAGTCGGCGCTGGCGATGGTCGATCTGCTGCTGGCGCACACCGATCCGACGCAGTTCGTCTCCGGGCTGCGCACGCTGCAACGGGCGCTGGCCGACGATATCGCCGCGCTCGCCTCCTCGATCAGCACCGGCGCGCTGCGACATATCCAGAACGGCCTGGCCGAGGCACGTCAGGTGGGGCACACGCTGGAAGAGAGCCAGAAAATGCTGGACCGCATGGCGGGCAAGATGACGCTGCACGCCATCGGCGCGACGGAACTGACGCGCCGCCTGTTGCATTTCAGCCATCACGGCGCCTGGCAACAGGATCTGCAACAGCTGGGCGAAGACGTGGTGGCCAACGCCAGCCCGCGCCAGCTGTCGATGTTTTTCAACGCGGTGTTGCCGCTGGTGCGCAGCCTGCCGCTGGCGCTGTGGAAAGTGAAAGACGGACGCAAAACCGCGCTGACGCTGCTGGCGAACCACAGCGCGGCGCTGCTGGACAACGAACGTAAACAGGCGCATCGCGCCTGAAGCAAGCGGTAAGAGAGACGTGAGATGAACAGCCTGTTTTTAATCCTGAATAAAATCGCCATCAGCGCCATGCAGCGCTCTGAGATCGTCGGGGCCGCCTTCGCGCTGGCGCTGGTGTTTATGCTGATCATTCCGCTGCCGTTGCCGCTGATCGATACCCTGATCGCGCTCAATATCTGCCTCTCTTCGCTGTTGATCGTGCTGGCAATGTACCTGCCGAAACCGCTGGCGTTTTCCACCTTTCCGGCGGTGCTGCTGCTCACCACCATGTTCCGCCTGGCACTGTCTATTTCGGTCACGCGCCAGATTCTGATCCAGCAGGACGCCGGGCATATTGTCGAGGCGTTCGGCAGCTTCGTGGTAGGCGGCAACCTGGCGGTGGGAATGGTGATGTTCCTGATCCTGACCGTGGTCAACTTCCTGGTGATCACCAAAGGATCGGAGCGCGTGGCGGAAGTGGCGGCGCGCTTTACCCTCGACGCGATGCCGGGCAAGCAGATGTCGATCGACAGCGATCTGCGCGCCGGGCTGATCGACGTGCATCAGGCGAAGTCGCGTCGCAGCGATCTGGCGAAAGAGAGCCAACTGTTCGGCGCGATGGACGGCGCGATGAAGTTTGTAAAGGGCGACGCCATCGCCGCGCTGGTGATCCTGTTTATCAACCTGATCGGCGGCATCAGCATCGGCGTGTTACAGGTCGGGATGTCGGCGGGCGAAGCGATGCACGTCTTCTCGATCCTTACCATCGGCGACGGGCTGATCGCCCAGATCCCCGCGTTGCTGATCTCGCTGACGGCGGGGATGATCATCACCCGCGTCTCCTCAGACGCCGACACGATCGACGCGCCGAATATCGGCCGCGAGATCGCCGAGCAGCTTACCAGCCAGCCGAAGGCCTGGATCCTCGCCTCGATGGGAATGCTGGGCTTCGCGCTGGTGCCGGGAATGCCGGGAATGGTCTTTACCCTGCTGGCGCTGATTACCCTCAGCAGCGGCGGCTTTCAGGTATGGCGCGCGCGTCATACGCTGCGCCTTGCCCAGCCGCAGATGGAAAACGAAGTGATCCCGCCGGAGCTGAACGGTCGTGAAGATCTGCGCCAGTTCAACCCGACGCGCCCCTATCTGATCCAGTTCCCGACCGTCTGTCGCGGCAAAGCGGAAACCCTCGATCTGGTGCAGGAGATCCGCCGCCTGCGCAACCGCATCGTCTACCACTTCGGCTTTACCCTGCCGGCGTTCGATATCGAATTCAGCGACCGGCTGGAGGCGGACGAGTTCCGCTTCTCGGTCTATGAGATCCCGAAAGTCATGGGCACCTTTAACACCGGCTGCGTGGCGGTGGAGGCGCGCTGGCTGGAGAGCCTCAGCGCGCAGGAGCAGCAGGCGCTGAGCGCATCCGCAGAATCGACCGCCGTCGCCGCGCCCGCCTCAGGCCAGGAGGCGGCGCAGGCGGAAGCCGCGCCGCTCAAACCGGCGTTGGGCCAGGCGTTGCGTCAGGAAGCGGACTATCTCTGGCTGCCCGCCGACCATCCGCTGCTGGAAAATGAAGCGGTGGCGCGCTGGACCGCCGCCGAGCTGCTGCTGAAGCGCATGGAGAACGCCATTCATGCCAGCAGCCCGCACTTTATCGGCCTGCAAGAGACGCGCGCGCTGATGGGCTGGCTGGAGAGCGAACAGCCGGAGCTGGCGCAGGAGCTGCAACGCGTCATGCCGCTGGCGCGCTTCTCCAGCGTGCTGCAAAAGCTGGTGGCGGAACGTATTCCGCTGCGTTCGGTGCGCGCCATCGCCGAAGCGCTGATCGAACATGGCCAGCACGAGCGCGACGTCTTTTTGCTTACCGAGCAGGTGCGTATCACCCTGAAAACCCATCTGTGCCATCAGTACAGCCAGGCGGACGGCATTCACGCCTGGCTGCTGGCGCCGGAGCTGGAAGAGGCGTTGCGCGACAGCCTGCGTCAGACGCAAAACGACATCTTCTTCGCGCTCAGCCAGGAACAAATTCAGTCGGTGCATCAGCAGGTGCGCCGCGCCTTCACCACCGGCAACGAACGGCAGTCGGTGCTGCTGGCGGCGCAGGATCTGCGCGGCCCGCTGCGCGCGCTGATCGCCGAATCTTTCCATCAGGTGCCGGTGCTGTCGTTCGCTGAACTGGAACCGGCGCTGGCGGTGCATGTGCTTGGCCGCCTGGAAGCCGATCCCGCCTTTTATTCACTCACCAGCTGGGAGGGAGAATAATGTTTGAACTGCGCGTGCTGTCCGGCCTGCATTGCGGCGCCGCTTTACCGCTCAGCGGCGATCTCTGGCAGATCGGCGCCTCGCCGCAGGCGGATCTGCTGCTGAGCGATGAAAGCGCCGCCGACAGCGAACGCTGGCTGCGCCGTCATGAACAAAACTGGTGGCTGGCGCAGCAGGCGGAAGCCGAAGAGGGCGAACCGGTCACGCCGGAGGAGCCGTTTGTGCTGGGCGGCGTCTGGCTCTGCGTCGCGCGGGCCAGCACGCCGTGGCACGAGGCGGCGGCGCTGCCCGCCAGCGCGTTCGTCGCTCCGGCCGCCGCGCCGGAAGCGCCTGTGGCGCGCGCGTCCGGTACGCCGCGCTGGATGCGCGGCGTACTGTTCGGCCTGCTGCTGCTGTTCAGCTTTACCGTGGTGAGCTGGATATTACAGCCGACGGTGGCGCAGCCCGCCGCGGAGAGTTCGCGTCCGGCGTGGGGCACGGTAGAGGATCTGCGCGCGCCGTTGCAGATTATGCTGCGCGAGCGCGATCTGGCGAACAACGTTCAGATATCCCGTCAGGGCGAGCGTCTGCTGCTGAGCGGCACGTTGAACAAAGCGCAGATGAGCGTCTTCAACCGCATGATGACGCGCTTCTATGCGCGCTACAGCGCCAGCGCGCCGGTAAAAAGCGCGGTGCGTCCGCTGGAGAAAAAGCTGCCGTTTCGCATTGTGCAGATCGCCACCGGCGCGCGCGCCAATATCGTCACCGACGAGGGCGATCGGCTGTTTATCGGCGATCAGATCGGCGATCTGCGGCTGGTGGCGATCACTGACGATCGCGTGGAGTTCAGCGGCCGCGATCCGATTACGGTGAAATGGTGATGCGCGCGGATCTCGACAGCTGGTTCAGCCAGCAGCAGCAGCGCCTGCGCCAGCCCGACGCGGTCAGCGTCTGCGGCCGCATCACCGGCATCAGCGGCATTCTGCTGGAGTGCAGCCTGCCGCGCGCGCGCATCGGCGATCTCTGCCGCATCGAACGCGACGGCGACAGCGTGATGGCGGAAGTGGTGGGCTTCAATCCGCAGCATACATTGCTGTCGGCGCTCGGCCCGCTGGACGGCATCGCCCAGGGCGCGCGCGTGACGCCGCTCTATCTGCCGCACAGCATCTGCGTCTCCGATGCGCTGCTTGGCTGCGTGCTGGACGGCTTCGGCCGTCCGATAGATGGGCAGGGCGTCGGCGCTTTCGCGCTGCCGGGCGAGGCGGAACATACCATTCCGGTACTGGGCGACGCGCCGCCGCCCACCGCGCGTCCGCGTATTTCGACGCCTCTGCCGACCGGCGTGCGCGCCATCGACGGCATGCTGACCATCGGCGTCGGCCAGCGCGTCGGCGTTTTCGCTGGCGCGGGCTGCGGCAAAACCACGCTGCTGGCGGAACTGGCGCGCAACGCCCCTTGCGACGTCATCGTCTTTGGGTTGATCGGCGAACGCGGCCGCGAGCTGCGCGAATTCCTCGATCACGAGCTGGACGAGGCGCTGCGCAGCCGCACGGTGCTGATCTGTTCCACCTCCGATCGCAGCAGCATGGAACGCGCCCGCGCCGCCTTTACCGCCACCGCCATCGCCGAAGCCTTCCGTGAGCAAGGCAAAAGCGTGTTGCTGATCCTCGATTCCCTGACCCGTTTCGCCCGCGCCCAGCGCGAAATCGGCCTGGCGATGGGCGAGCCGCCCGGACGCGGCGGCCTGCCGCCCTCGGTCTACACCTTACTGCCGGGTCTGCTGGAGCGCGCGGGGCAGACGCAGAGCGGCGCGATCACCGCGCTCTATTCGGTGCTGATTGAGGCGGACTCGATGAACGATCCGGTCGCTGACGAGGTGCGCTCGCTGATCGACGGCCATATCGTGCTGTCGCGCCGCCTGGCGGAGCGCGGCCACTATCCGGCGATTGACGTGCTGACCAGCCTCAGCCGCACCATGAGCAACGTGGTGACGCGCGAACAGATGTGCGACGCCACCCAGCTGCGCCGCATGATGGCCGCCTGGCAGCAGGTGGAGATGCTGATCCGCCTCGGCGAATATCAGCCCGGCCACGACGCGATGACCGACGCCGCCGTCAACGCGCAGCCCGATATCAACGGCTATCTGCGCCAGGCGACGCGCGAGCCCAGCGAGTGGCAGCAGACGTTGCAGCATCTTTCGGAGGTAAGCGCCCATGCGCCGGAAAATTAATCTGCCTGACGAACTGCCCGCCGGGGAGAGCGGCGAAAACCTGCGCGAGGCGTTCGCGCTGCTGCTGCCGATCCGCCGTCAGCGTCTGCGCCGCAGCGAACGTCAACAGCGCCAGCATGAACAGCGGCTGGCGCAGCTGCAAAGCGCGCAGCGCGACGCCGAACGGCAGCTGACGCAGCGGCGGGCGGCGTATCAGACGCTGCGCGACGGTTTTGACGGGGCGCATCTTGGGCGTCAGCCGCTGACCGAATTACAGCGTGGGCTGCAACAGGAGCAGCGCGCCGCCGACGCGATGCAGCGCCAGCGTCAGACCTTAAGCGACTGCGCCGCGCAGTGCGACACGCAGAGCGCCCGGCTGGCGGCGGCGCGCGCGGAAACCCAGCAGCGCCAGCGCGAGCTGGAGAAACTGGAAATGCTGATGCAGGAGATGCCGTCATGAATCCTTTTATCACCGAGCGTCCCGCCACGAAGCTGCGCCCTGAACCGGAGCGGCGCGAACCGCGCGCGCAGGCGGAAGATCGTCCACGCGCCGCGCCGCAGCCGACGCGTCCGAAGCCCGCTCAGCCGCAGCCCGCCAATGCGCAGCCGAAACCGCAGCCGCGCGGCGCGGAGCGCGGCCGCAGCGAACGTAGCCCGACCAGCGCCCAGAGCGGGGCGGCGAAACGCGGCGAACAGCCGGAAAGCGCCTGCCCGGACGGCATGCTGTTCAGCGCCCTGCTGGATACATCGCCAGCGCCGCCGCCGCTCTCCATCGGCGTAACGGAACTCCCGACCCAGCCGCGCTTTGCGCCGCCCGCCGCTTCGGGCGCATCGTGCGCGGCGCCGATGGCACTCTGGCAGCCGCTGGAGGCGGAGCTGGGCCGCGTGGTCGATCGCCAGCCGGACGGCCCGGTCGCCATAACGCTGCTGCTGCCGCGCCTCGGCGAGGTGGACGCGCGTATGCAGCCGCTGACCGCCGGCGGCTGGGATATTGCGCTGCGTTTCTCCCCGTCGGCGCTGGGCGCGCTGGAGGCGCATCAGGAGCGCTGCCGTCAGGCGCTGCGCCGCCGCATGGCCTGTCGCGTGCGCCTGCGTTTTGAACAGCGGGGGCAGGCATGAAACGGATTTCGCTGCCACGCCTGAATGCGGAGGAGGCGCGGCTGCGCCAGCGTATCGGCGCCGGTCAGTGCTTCCCTTATCAGCTGAATGACGACGCGGGCGCGCTGACGCTGCGCCTGACCAGCGCCGCCCCAGCCAGCGACGCGCTGGCGCTGCGTTGCGACGGCGGCCCGCTGTGGATTGGCGAGGCGGAAAGCGTGCTGGCGCTGCTCTCCGACTGTCCTGCGCTGCCGTACGCTGAAGCGGCGCTGACGCCCTGGTACTGGCCGCTGTTCAACCAGGCGATCAGCCCGCAGATCGCCACGCTGCTCGGCGAGCTGGCGCCTGACGATGTCGCCGCGCCCGCCGCACCCTTTACGCTGCGGCTGACGCTGACGCTGGGCGACCTGCGCGCGCAGGGCAGCCTAACCGCCCCGATCGCCACGATCAACGCTCTGCTGGATAAGCCGGGCTGGCAGCCGGTGAACGCGGCGCTGCCCGATGCGCTGCCGCTGGGTTTCCCGTTGATCCTGGGGGCGCTGACCCTGAGCGTCGCGCAGCTTGCGCGGCTGCGGCCTGAGGATGTGCTGCTGCCCACGCGCGCCAGCTTCTCCCCCGACGGCGAAGGCAGGGTGCGGCTTGGCAGCCTGCAACTGACCGGCACGCTGAACGGCGAGGCGGACCGCGCCTTTTTTACTCTTTCTGACCTGGAGATCCCCTCTGTGACATTTCCCTACGATAACGATGATACGACCCCTGTTGAGCACTCTGAAGAGGAATGGCAGGACAAACCGACGTCGGAGGCCGCGGCGTTTGACGCGCTGCCGCTGGCGCTGACGGTGCGCTGCGGCCAGCTGCGCCTGACGCTGAGCGAGCTGCAGCGACTGAACCGCGGGGCGACGGTGATGGTGGATAACGTGCTGCCGGGCGAAGCGCTGCTCTGTCACGGCGATTTCCCGCTGGCGAAAGGCGAGCTGGTGGATGTGGAAGGGCGGCTGGGGCTACAAATCACCCATATGCTGCCGGGCAGCGTCAACCCCCTGAGCCACGGCAGGTAAGCGATGACGGAGATGCAGTCGCTTAACCCGATGATGCTGGCGCTGTTCCTCGGCGCGCTTTCGCTGGTGCCGATGTTGATGATTATCTGTACCTGTTTTCTGAAGATTTCGATGGTGCTGATGCTGACGCGCAACGCGATGGGCGTGCAGCAGGTGCCGCCTAACATGGCGCTTTACGGCATCGCGCTGGCCGCGACGCTGTTCGTGATGGCGCCCGTGTTCAACGATATCAGCCAGCGCGTGCAGGCGATGCCGCTCGATTTCAGCAATATGGAGCGGCTGGAATATACCTTCGGCAACGGCGCGGAGCCGCTGAGAAACTTTATGTCGCACAACACCGACCCCGATATTCTGGTGCATTTACAGGAGAACGGCGCGCGCATGTGGCCAAAAGAGATGGCGCAGAGCATCACGTCGCAGAGCCCGCTGCTGATTATTCCCGCCTTCGTGCTGTCGGAGCTGCAAAACGGCTTCAAAATCGGCTTTCTGATTTTTATTCCGTTCCTGGTGGTCGATCTCATCGTTTCCAACGTGCTGCTGGCGCTGGGGATGCAGATGGTGTCGCCGATGACCGTTTCGCTACCGCTGAAAATCCTGCTGTTTGTGCTGGTCAGCGGCTGGACGCGGCTGCTGGACGGCCTGTTCTATAGCTATCTGTGAGGCGGCGATGGAGATATTGACCTTTTTTCGCCAGGCGATGCTGCTGGTGGTGCTACTCTCCGCGCCGCCGCTGATCGTCGCGGTGCTGGTGGGGATTGTGATTTCGCTGGTGCAGGCGGCGATGCAGTTGCAGGACCAGACGCTGCCGTTCTGCCTGAAGCTGGTGGCGGTCGGCATGACGCTGGTGCTGACCGGACGCTGGGTTGGCGTGGAGCTGATTCAGCTGACGCAAAACGCCTTCGCCATGATGTCGCGGGTGGGCAGCTGATGCTGTGGAGCGACGCGCTCGACCAGCTGTTCAACGCGCTGCTGGCGCTGCTGCTCGGTATGGCGCGCATTTTCCCCTGTCTGCTGCTGACGCCGATTTTCTCCTTTTCCGCCATTAAAGGGGTACTGCGCACCGCGATCGTGGCGGCGCTGGCGCTGTTTATCGCGCCGCTGCTTTACCACGATATGCTCGGCGCTTCGCTGTCGCTGGTCGCTTATGCCGGGCTGGCGATCAAAGAGCTGATCCTCGGCACATTGATCGGCCTGATCCTCGGACTGCCGTTCTGGATGTATGAATCGGTGGGCGCGCTGTTCGACAACCAGCGCGGCGCGCTGATGGGCGGGCAGATCAACCCGCAGCTGGGGCCGGACGCCACGCCGCTGGGCTACCTGATGAAGCAGGTAATCATCCTGCTGCTGATCGTCGGGCCGGGCCTGAACGCGGCGACGCAGCTAATCTGGGACAGCTACCGCTTCTGGCCGCCGCTGACCTGGCTGCCGCCGCTGAGCGCGCAGGGCTGGGAAGTGTGGCTGGGGCTGCTGAAGGAGACCTTCGTCAGTATGGTGCTCTACGCCGGTCCGCTGGTAGGGCTGCTGCTGCTGCTTGATTTCGCCGTCGGCATCATCAGCATTTACAGTCCGCAGATCCAGGCGACGGTGCTGGCGATCCCGCTGAAATGTCTGCTCGGCCTGCTGTTTCTCGTGCTTTATCTGCCACTGCTCAACCACCTCGCCGGCGAACGGCTGTTTGAGCTGCGCGATCTGAGCCATCTGCTTCCCCATCTGTTTGACACAAAAGGCGCGGCACATGAGTGAAAAAACGGAAGACGCGACCCCGCAAAAATTGCAGGAGTCGCGCAAAAAAGGGCAGGTCAGCCAGAGCCAGGATATTCCCAAATTGCTGATTTCGATTGGCATTCTGGAAGCGATTTTCGCGCTGGTGGACAGCGGCATGCAGCGCATGGAATCGATGATCATGCTGCCGCTGATGCGTATCGGCCAGCCGTTCGGCCACGCGATGGAGGAGGTGGTGACCGACTCGCTGATGGTGCTGCTGCTGTTTTCCACCCTTGTCGGCGCAATCGCCATGCTGCTGCGCATTGTTGGCGGCTGGCTGCAATTCGGCCCGCTGTTCGCCGTGGAGGCGATGATGCCGAAGCTGGAAAGCCTGAACCCGGTGAACCACTTTAAAAATATGTTTTCGGCGCGGCAGTTCACCCAGCTGCTGACCAGCATTATCAAGGCGATGGTCATCGGCGTCGTACTGTGGTTCGCGCTGGAGCCGGAGATCGGCAATCTGGCGCGGCTGGCGCAGACCGATCTCAACACTTTCTGGCACGGCGTGCTGTCGCTGTTTATCAAGGCGGCGCGCCAGGTGCTGATGGCGCTGCTGGCGATGAGCGCGCTCGATTTCGGCCTGCAAAAATATTTCTACCTTAAGCAGCAGCGCATGAGCCACGAGGATATTCGCAACGAATATAAGCAGAGCGAAGGCGACCCGCATATGAAAGGGCACCGCCGCCAGGTGGCGCACGAAATCCTGAACGAAGCGCCCAGGGCGCCGCGTCAGGTGGCGGTGGAGGAAGCGGACGTGCTGCTGGTCAACCCGACCCATTTTGCCGTCGGGCTTTACTATCGTCCGGGGGAAACGCCGCTGCCGCGCCTGCTGTTTAAGGCCAGCGACGACGACGCGCACTATCTGATCGAGCAGGCGCAGCGCGCGCGCATTCCGGTGATCCGCTATATCTGGCTGGCGCGCACGCTTTATCGCACCACGCCGGAGGGCGGCTGGATCCCGCGCGAAACGCTGAAGGCGGTGGCGCAGGTTTATCGCCTGCTGCGCGAGCTGGAGGATCACTATATGGATGAGGTGATTGAAATGGAGGATGAATAACGTGAGCCAGCTGTTTAATGCTGACAGCTTTGCTGGCGCAGGCGTGGCCGCTTCCCTGAACCAGCCTGTTTCATCCGTGTATCGATACGCCTGACGGCCCATCTGTGCGACAGGCCGTCGCTCAGGCTAAGCGGCCGTCTCCGCCGTTTCCGCCAGGCGCGTCAGCAGCGTCGGCATAAAGCCCCGGATCTGCTCTCCCTGCTCGATAAAGGCGTTCACCAGCGTGGTGAAGCGCGGCGCATCCAGCTGCTCCAGCGGCTGCTGACAGCAGAGCCGCAGCGTCAGCTGCGCATCCAGCGCCAGCCAGCAGCCGCGCATCGCCTCCATCTCAAAATTCATTGCCAGCAGCGCGCGCCACATGGCTGGATCGTCCGCCATCTCCTCTGGCGGCATAATACGGCAGTGCAGCAGCAGGTTCTCGCCCGGCGGCAGCTCCATCACCACCAGCTCCTGTTGCTGCGCGTCCAGCAGGGCGCAGACGCCGTTCTCCAGCGTCAGTTCAGTATTCAGCGTGCGGCCATAGTGATCCAACAGGCGCTGTAAAAGGATATTGCTCATGTGTGGCTCCCGTTAACTTTTCAGTACCCGACCGTTCTGTTGCGCAAGGCCCAACGGAACGGCCAGTTGTTCGGTGCTGCGCTTCGCCAGCTCGCCTTCCAGCGTGTAAGAGAGCGGGCTTTGCTGATCGCGGCCATAGCTAAAGCTGATTTTCCCCAGGTTGCGGCTTTTGGCGATCGATACGCTGCTGCCGCCGCCCAGCAGAAACATCGGCGTGGCGACGCCGTCGCTTTTGCTTTTGCTTTCGGTAAAGGCGATCGACTTGATGCGCATATCGCTACGCGTTTGCAGGCGCTTCTCCAGTTCGTCGCGGCTGATGCGTCCGGCAAGCCAGTCGGCGTTCAGGCGCTCTTTCATTTCATCCTTCGGCTCCAGCGTCACTACCGCCTGGGTATCGCTGGAAAGCTGCATCTGCTGAAGCAGCCCGCTGAGATGCGTATCGTTCGCCATCATCGCGCGGATGCGGTTGGCATTGCTCAGCTCATGGTTGGACTCCGTTTCATGGCTGAAGAGATCGCCTATCCAGTGCAGCAGGCCGTTGCCGTTGATTTTGGCGAGGTTGTTATAGGTGGATTGATATTCCGCGCTGCCCGGCAGCGGCACGCGCTGGGTCAGCGCCTCACGCTGCTGGCGCAGCTTCACCAACTCGCGAATAGCGCCATACTGCGCGTTGTTGGTGACCTTGCCCTGCGCTTCGTGCTGGCCGAAAAAGGTCAGCAGCGCATCAAGCTTCTCATCGGGCGTTTTTGCCGTTTTATCGCTTTTCGCGTCGGGATCTTTCAGCGACGCCATCAGCTGCGCCGTGGCGCGATCGGTAAAGGCTTTCGACAGGCTTTCGGTCAGCTTATCGATATGGGTGCCCGCCAACCGCTGCGGCTGCGCCAGTTCCAGGCTCAGCGCCTGTTTGGTGCGGTTATCGAAGCTGAAGCGCACCCCCGCGCCGGTGATGGCGGAGATCGGCTGGCGCGCCTGATCGGTGCGGTTAGTCACGCCGGTGGGCGACATAAAGCGCGCGTCGGCGCTGCCCTGGTTAAAAAAGCGCGCGCGGTTATCGCTGCGGGTATGTTTGTTGCTGCTGGCGTTGCCGTTGTTGTTGCGCTCGCGCGATGCCGCCGCGATGTTGGCGCCGACCGAAACGCCGCCGCCGACGCGCGTCATGGCGATGTGCTCCTTCTCGTTTTTATTGGTCATCGGTACGCCGATGCTGGCCTGCGCCGCGCCGTTGGTGTCTAGGCTGGCGGTCCAGGTGCTGCCGTTTTTCACCTTATGGTCGTTGCCGCGATCCAGCAGCTCCAGCGGATCGATCTGGTCGCTGGCCAGGCGGCTGAGGAAGCTGTTCAGCTCGTTCTCGCCCAGGCTGAAGGTAACGCTGTTCTGCGCCTGACGTTGCAGATTCGCGGACGCCGCGACGCCCAGCCTGACCACCGGCGAAGCGGTGTGGCTGTCGTTTTTACCGAAGCTGACGTCGTTGGGGTCGACATGGCCGGTCAACACGTTGTAGCCCAGCGCGGTAAAGGGCGCGATGCCGCCAGAACCGTTGCGTCCCACGGTCACCGTCAGGCCATCTTCCCCGCGCGTAAAGGCGAGGCTGTAGCCGCGATCGGCGTTGACGCGCGCGCCCGTCACGTTAAGCGTCTGGCTGCCCGGCAGCACCATGGAGGAGGCGAAGGCGCCGTAGCCGCTGTTAAACGTCAGGCTCTCGCCGTTGCTCAGGGATTTCAGCTCTTTCTCGACGTTCTCAATCAGCTGCGCCTGGTTCGGCGCGTTAAACAGGGTGCGCGAGGTGAGGTTAAGGCCGTGGTGCGGCTTGCTGAAGGCGTTGGTCATCTTCCTGATGGCGTCATAGCTCGCCTCCACCTGCTGAAGATTGGCGAAGCCCTGGTCGGTGAGCTTTTTCACCGTATTGCCGCCCCAGGTCTCGTCGCGCAGCTTGCGGATATTCTTTTGCAGCTCGGCGCGCGCGGTCTCCTGGCTGTCGCCGAACGCCAGGCTGCGCTCATAAATATCGATCGCGCTGTGCAGGCCCTGCTGCGTCATCGCATCCAGAAACAGCCGCGACTTCACCAGCCCCAGCTCATCGCCGCTGTCGCGCACCGGCTTTTCGACGTTGGGCTTAAGGTGATCGATCGTCAACCGGCTCTTTTGCATGCCGGTCACCACGTTCTGCGCCGCCGTCGTGTGTGCCGAAGGGTGGTTGGCAATCATCTGATGCAGCGTGCCGACCATGCGGGTGTCGCGCTGGCGTGAACTGCTGAGATGGCCGCCATGCGTGTGTTTAAGCCTGGCTGCGTCGGTATTGATCTGGTTATTCTCGTTAAGCACGCCGTAATGCTGACCCACCGCGCGGCTTCGCAGCATCAGACTGTGTCCCAGATCTTCGGCGAAGGCGTTGATCTCTTCATGCAGCGCCGGATCGTGGGTATGAATATTCAGCTTTTGCAGGCGCTGCTCCAGCGGCGGTTTGCGCTGCGTGGTATGGGTATGCTGCGCAGTGATATCGTGCGCGATCTGGTTCTGCGCCTGATAGAGCGGCGATAGTCCCTCATGGCCTTTAAAGCGCTGCTTCACTTCATGGTTAAGGTTTTTCAGCGGACGCGGGCAGAGGCCGCCGGAGGTGCGCAGTACGAACGCCTCCATACGTTTTCTGAACGGGTTGTTCACTTTCGTCGTGTCGTTGCCGGTGCTGCCGAACAGATCGATCTCCCGCTTCCAACTGACGTGGGTACCGGGAATGCGTCCCGTTTTGCTCGCGTCGCCCAGCCGACCGAAGGTTTCGGCGGAGCTGTTGTTTTGGTGCGCGCTCAGCGCCTGCTGGCGGTTAACCGGCTGCCAGGCGCCCGCCTCCAGACGCGCGGCGTTGCCGTTGCTGTCCGCCGCCATCAGGCGACCTTTTTCGTCGGTATGCAGGCTGGCCAGCGTGCCGAGGTTCGGCGGCGCGCTTACCGGCTGCCAGCCGTTGCCGCCATTGCTCTGCCACTGCTTGCTGTCCAGCATAAACAGTTGACCGCCGCCGGTCAGGCCGAACAGCTTATTGTGTTCGTTGACCACTATATCTTTCAGTTGTGCCTGCTTCGCCGCGTCGCCGGTCAGCCCCTGCGTGGCGGGCAGCCCGACGGAGGTCAGCGTCTGCGTCGGCAGACGATCGCGGCGCTGGCCCGGCGACGTCTGGTGCAGCTTCACTTCGCCGCTCTCATTCAGCGACAGCAGACGCCCGTTGCCCAGCGGGGCGATAGTCTGCGTTTTGCTCTCTTTGCCCAGTCCGTGCACTGCCAGATCCGCTTTGACGCTGTTTTTCACCTGGGTCAGCTGGAACAGGTTGTTGTGATAGAGGGTTTTATTGCCCGCCTGATTGATTTTCAACGGCTTCGCTTCGCCATCCTCCACCTTCATCGGCATGCCGTCGCTGCCGCGCACCAGGCGGTCGGCTTTCTCCGAGGTCGGCTCCCAGCGCTGCGACGTCGAATCGTAAAAGTGCACGTTGCCGTCCATCAGCGCCAGCTTGCCGAGACGTCCACAATCCACCACCGCGTGCGGCAGCGGTTCGCTGCGCCGCAGGCCCTTCTGGTAATCCATCACCATGCTTTCGCTCAGGTTCCAGCCCGGCGTCACGCCGTTGGCGTCGAGCTGGCAGCTGTGTTCATTGTCCATGCGGTCTTTGACCGTCGCATGCAGACGGCCCTGGCCGTCGCTGTGCAGTGCGGCGATCTGCGCTCCCGCGCCAAACGCCGCCTGCACTGCCTGGTTGCGCGGATCTTCGCTGAAGTTGATTTCGCTGGCGCCTGCGGCGGGCGGCGCGGCGCTGAACAGCTTGCCGTCGGGATCGACCGCCAGAATCTGGCCGCCGTGCAGCGCGATGGCGCCGAGGTGAAAATCGCTCTGCTGGCCGTTTACGCTCTGCTTCATCGCCAGCTTCGGGCTTTGCCAGTCATGGGTGGTGATGCTGTTCAACAGCCGCAGGTGCTGCGCGTGCGTCTCTTTATCTTTTAATACCACCGCCATTTCGCCCTGCGAACCGGCGCTAAAGGCGGCGATTTTGTCATCGAACATCAGGCTTTTTTGCTGGCTGCTGAGGTTGTGCAGACGCTTGTCGCCCTGAATCGCATAGAGCTGGTTATCGCCCTGGCGGCTGAGCTTATCGAAGGTTTTTTCATCGACGCCGTGCGTCGGCTCCCAGCGCTGGCTGCTTTCATCGAACCGGTGGAGGCGCTTCTCATGCAGGCGCAGATGCTCGGTCTGGGCGCCGTCGGCGCGCTGGTGGCTGAAGATGCCGGTCAGCATGCTCTGCACCGCCTGATCGGGCAGCGGACGATGCTCGCGCACGCCGTTGTGAAGCAGCGCGATGCGCTGGCCCGCGCGGTCCATGCGGGGCTGTTGTTCCGGCGCAACGGGCTTGCTGTGTGCGATGGCGGTAAAGGCGAGCGGCGAATCCTGTACGTTCAGCAGGCGGCCGCTGCGATCGAGCAGCACGTGCTGATGCTGGCCGTTATTGGCGTGCCAGCGGTAGCGCTGGTCGGTTTTCCCCAGCGTCTGTTCCAGCAGCGGCGCGAGCGCGGGAGAGGCGTTGATGTTCAGGCGTTCGCCGTTCAGCGACAGGTTGTTCAGCAGCCCGTTCAGCGGCGTCGCCGCGCCCGACGGCGGCTGGCTTTCGGGAGAAGGGCGCTCCATCCGCTGACGCTGCGCCTGCTTCGCCGCCAGCGTGGTTTTTTCATCCGCGCTGAGGGCGGCGGCGTGGCGCTCCGAGATCTGATCGACCAGTTGCAGCATAGTGTTGCTCCAGTCGGCCAGCGACGCGGCGCTGTCCGTAACGGAAGCGGTTCTGCCGGAATGTGGTTCGGCGAGCGCGGAAAGCGAATGGCGGCGCGCCGGTGCGGCAGGACGAGGCGTTTCGCCGCTTCCGCTGAGGGAGTGTCGGCGCGCCGGCGGCGGCTTTACCGGCCTGCCGTCAACCGGCGTCGCGTTAGCCTCGCCGGTGGAGTGACGTCGCCGCAGCGCCGGGCCGTTGTCCGCCTGCTGAGCGGCATGTGGGGTTTCCGCGCCGCTCACTGAATGACGGCGCGCGGGCGGCGCATTGACCGGCCAGGCATCGACCGGCGTCGCGTTGGCGTCGCCGGTGGAGTGGCGGCGCTGCAATGCCGCTCCGCCTTCCGTCTGCTGGCCGCCGCGCGGCAGCTGCGGCTCCGAATGCTGACGGCGCAGCGAGGAAGCGGCGCCCGGCTGCTGGCGGGCAGAAGCGGGCGCCCGCGCCGCGCCCTGAAGTAAATTGCTACTGCTGCGCTGCGTGGCGCGCGCCGAGCCCTGGGCGACAGCGGATGAAACGCTGCTGCGGGCGCTCATGGCGCTCACGCCGCGCGCGGCGGCGGCGCCAGCGATAACAGGGGGAAAAGCCATTTAACCTCCTCGGCGAATAAACAGATAACGATGCGGACGCGTCGAACCGATTCCTGAGTGGCTTATGCGGTGAGGCGGTTCCAAAAAAAGCGCGGACAGCAAGAAAAATGGAGCGCGGCAGAGAGCGTAAAAAGCAGGAAAGCGGGCGAGCAAAACGCTGAAGCGGGTTTTGCTCGCCTGGAGAGATCAGGGATGCACCTGAACCTGCGTGTAGTCATACGGGCCGTTGCGCAGCTCCGGCTGCCACCAGATAGTGAGCTGTTGCAGATTGGACTGCGGACGACAGCGCATATCCTGACAGCCCGACGGCGCTTTCGGCGCGCAGGCGCCCAGCAGCAGAGTCGTCAGAACGGTTAACGCGAGTTTACGTAGCATAGCGATCCTTAACGTAACAGACGGCCGGCGCTGACGCCGCCGGAGGATGAGAGCAGCGAGACGCGGCCTGGACGGGCGGCGGCGCCGGGTTCAAAAGCGACGTAGACCTCGGCGGATTCGCCGGAACGCAGCTGGGCGCGCGGCCAGACAGCGACCGCCAGCGTGCGGTCGCTGCGGCAGCTCGCTTCGTCGAAGCGGCGGGTCACGTTGCTGTTATTGGTCACCACGCCGACGGCGATCTGCACCGAGCTGTTGTGGTACCACTGATGACGACGATAGTCGTTGAACAGGCCGCCCGGCAGGCGACAGAGCGCGCTCAGCGTTTCGCCGCTGCCGCCGGTCGAAAAGCCGGTCGGCACGCGGTTTTCCGCCAGGTCGCGCAGCGCCGTCTCCACCAGACTTTTCATATCGGTATATTTATGACGGCGGTTGACGTCGCCCATCGCTTCATTCAGCTGCGTGCGGTTCTCATCGGCGATGTAGCGCGAAGGATCGACCTGATCGCCCACCAGGTGCGGGGTGATGATAAACAGCCGTTCGCGCTGCGACGTTTCATGGCGGGTGGAAGTGAACAGCTTGCCGATCAGCGGAATGCTGCCGAGGATCGGCACGCGACGCTCGCGATCGCCGCTCTGCTTGGTGTGGAAGCCGCCCATCACCAGCGAGCGCCGCTCCTGCACCAGCGCCTGGGTGCTGATCACGCCGTTGCTGGTGCCTTCCGCTTCGCCGTCATCGTTTTTCTCCAGCTTGCCGTCTTCGACGTCGACAATCAGCTGCACCGACGACTGGCTGCTGCCGATGGCGCGCGGCGTGACGCGCAGGCTGGTGCCAGCGGTGACCGCCTGAATATCGGCAACCCGTTCGCCGACGGCGCGGATAAAAGCGGTGTCGCTGAAGTCGATCACTGCGGGCTGATTCTCCAGCGTCATGATCGACGGATTGGCGATGATCGAGGCGGTGCCTTCGCCTTCCAGCGCCTGAATATCGGCGAAGAAGCGGCGGAAATCGGTGACGAACAGCGTGCTGGGGCCGGAAAGCAGCGTCGATCCGCCGCTGACGTTGCCGAACTGGCCCGCCCAGCTGCTGGAAAGGCGCGCCAGTTCGTTGCGATCGATATCGACGATCAGCGCGTCAATTTCGATCAGCTTCTGCGGCACGTCGATCATGGCGATCAGCGACTGGTAGGCGCTGCGGTATTTCGGATCGTCACGCACCAGCAGGGCATTGTTGCGCACGTCGGCGGAAACCCGTCCCGCCATGGCGCTCAGCGCGCTGCCAGCGGAAGATCGATCCTGATGCGAACCGCGACCAATCAGCTGGTTGAGCACGTTCTGCGACTCCATCCGCATCTGCTCCATACCGTCATCGCCGCCCTGACCGCTGCTCATGCCTTTGGCGCTGTCGCTGCTGCTCTGTCCCAGCAGTTCGTTCAGCATGGTGGCGACGCCCGGCACCAGCAGCGTCTGATCGCGGTAGCGAATATTGCGGTCGGCCACCGAAGCGTACTTCAGCGGAAACGCCATCATCTCTTTCGGCGATTTATCCTCTTTTGGCGTGTCCGATTTTTTGGCGAAGTCGGCAATCAGATTGACGTACTCCGGCGGACCGGTGACCAGCACCACGCCCTCGTCGGGCAGCTCGCCCCAGCCGAAGCGCGGCTCCAGCAGGCCGACGCCCTTCAGCGCCTGTTTGATATCGGGCGCGGCGTCGGGCGAAATTTCCAGGCGGCGCGAGGTTTGCGCCGACAGCGGGCTGACATAGAGCGTGTTGTTATAGACGAACCACTGAAAACGGTACTCCAGCGCCAGACGATTCAGAAACGCCTCCGGGCTGGCGGCGCGCAGACGGCCGGTCACGTTGCTGTCGGGCAGCGTGCCGATATTGATGTCGACGCCGAAGCTGTTGGTGAAGTCTTCGAGAATAATATTGAGCGGCGTGTTGTCGGCGGAATAGGCGTAGGCGCCGTTCTTCCAGGCTTCCGGCGTGCTGGCGTACAGCGGGCTGCTACAGGCCAGCAGCAGCAGGGCGGCGGCCCAGCGCAGCGGTCTTGTTATTGCGGGCAGGGTGATCACACCTTACTCCTTTCTTCTTGATGTCACGATCGGGCGGGAAAGCCTGTTAGCGGCAGCCGTAGCTGCCGCGCGTCAGGGGAGCGGCGGCGGACGCCGACGCGTCAGTTAATGGCATCGATAATCGCTTTGCGGATGCCGAACTTGAACTGGGTGTACTGCGAGCTGACCCAGCTGGCGTTGGACATATCCAACAGCTGGTTCTGGAAGGCGTACATATCGCTGAGGCTGAACGGCTGGCCCGACATCTCTTTAGCGAATTGATAGGTCTCGTTGTGGGTGCGGCTGGACTGGCTGGATAACCGGCGTTGCAGTAAATCTTCGGAAGGCATGGCGCATCTCCTTTAGGTTAAGATCCTCCCTTGAGTGGCGCTGGCGCGCGTTGGGTTCCGCGCCTGATAAAAAATTATCCCTCTGCGCCCAAAGCCTGACAGAACGTTCGCCAGCCGATCGCCATTTCACCCTGGTCGGTCACCAGCCGCAGGCTCTCCGGCGGCAGCCCTTCGTCGGGCGCCAGCCGCCAGCGCAGCGCCGGACGTTCGCTGAGCCAGGCCGCCAGTGTCGGCTGCTGAGAAGGCGCGCAGCAGAGCGTCGCCTGGATTTCCGGCGCGCAGCGGTTCAGCAGCTGGGTCAGCAGCGCCTGCAGGCGATCCTGCGGCGGCACCTGCGCCAGACAGTGCGACAGCCCCTCGGCCAGCAGGCGGCTGGCCAGTTCGACCACCTGGCGCTGCTGCGCCTCGCGCTGTTGTTGCCAGTCGTCGAACAGCGGCTGCGCCTGTTGCCAGAAGCGCGCCTGCGCGTCTTCGCAGATCGAAATCGCGTCCGCTTCCGCCTGCTGGCGAATCTGTCGCGCCTCCTCCTGCGCCTGTTCGATCAGCGCCTGCGCCTGATATTGCGCGGCGTCCAGCAGCGATTGCGCCTGCGCCTGCTGCGCCAGATCGTCGCGGCTGAGGACTGCCTGCTGCGGTCCCGGCGGCGTAAAACAGGCGATCTGCTTAAGACGCCACATCGTCCGACTCCTGTTCTTCCTGTGTGGGCCGACAGCGCCACAGCGCCGCTTCCCAAATCGGCCGTAGCCGTCGGGCGGGCAGCGCCAGCGGCGGTGAGGGGCAGGCAAGGGCGGCGTCGCGCGGGAAGGCCATGCGCAGCCGAAGCCAGCAGTCGGGCGCGAGCGCCTGCAACAGCGTCAGCGCCGATGCCGATGTCGGAGAGACGTTTTCCGGCAGCCAGCTTTCCGGGCGCAGCCCTTTCGCCAGCCGTCGGCACCAGATTTTATCGTCGCCGGGCAGCGCGGTTTCCGCGCCGCAGACGGCGGCGACCAGCAGCAACAGGCGCGTTTTTTCCGCTTCATCCAGCGAGGCGATTGTCAGCAGCAGCGGCTGCGGCGCTGGCAGCGGCTGCGGCGCTGGCAGCGGCTGCGGCGCTGGCAGCGGCGCGGGGGCGATGCCCCATTGCCGTCCGATTGTCCCGGCGTGCAGGCGCGTCAGCCGTTGCTGTTGCGAAGGCGACAGGGCAAACCAGGCGTCGTGACGCCAGCTGTCATGCGCCGCGCGCCAGTAGCCGCTGTGCCACCACGTCAGCCACGCCTGCGCGGTCATGACGGTTTCCCTGGGTTGGCGACCGTATGGCGCGCGCTTTTTTTGCCGGCGCGCAGCGTCACGATGCCGAGAATCAACAGCAGCAGCACGCCCGCGACGCTTAAGACGCCTTTTGTCAGCGAATACTGCCCCGGCGAAAGGGTAAAAGGCCCCATCTTCACTGTTTCAACGCGATCTTCATACACTTTGGCCGGTACGAACACGATAGCGAGATCGCGATCGTCGCGCCCCACCAGGCCGGGAATACTGGTCGCCACCAGGCGGCGAATGCGCGGCTCGATGCTGTCAGGGTCGAGCGTGTCGTGATATTTGATAAACACCGAGGCGGAGGCGGGCTGTACCGGTTCGCCCGGCGCGATGCGCTCCGGCAGCACCACATGCACGCGCGCCACCACCACGCCGTCAATTTGCGCCAGCGTCGATTCCACCTCCTGCGACAGGGCGTAGATATAGCGCGCCCGCTCCTCCATCGGGCTGGAGATCACGCCGCTTTTCTGGAACACCTCGCCGAGATTGGTGCGCGCCTTGCGCGGCAGCCCGGCCGCGTCGAGAATATTGACCGAACGCTCAATATTTTCCGACGCCACCCACACCGAGACGCCCGTTTTATCCACCTGCTTGCTGGCGGCGATATGGTAGCGGTTCAGCTCAGCGATAATGTCGTTAGCGTCGTTTTCCGCCAGGTTGCTGTTCAGAACGGTATCGTCGCCGCAGCCGCTCAGCAGCAGAGCAAGCGCACCGATCAGCAAGGCTTTCACCAGAGAAGGTCGCATAGCGTTTACTGTAGGTTGGTTAATTTATCCAGACTCTGTACGCCTTTAGCGATGATCTTGGCGTTCATCAGGCTCTGTACGTAGTAGTCCGACAGCGCGGCGTTGGCGGCGCTAAAATCGAGCGAGCTGGTGGAGCGCGAAGCGGTCTCCAGATCGCGGAATGCGCTCTGCTGCGCCTGCTGGTTGCGCGCGATCGCCCCGGTCAGGCTGCCGATCAAATTGGGCGCCTCGCCGGAACCTGCGGATGCTGACGCTTCCGGCGCGTTGAGCGCCGCGCTGAACCACTGCGCGTCGGCGCCGTTGGCGGCTGGCGCGTCGTTGTCCGCTTCCAGCGTAACGGAAGGGGTCGGCAGAGAAGATGCGTGATTAACTTTCATCGGTTCGGCTCGCTGTGAAAGAAGAAGAGAGGGAGGAGTCAGGCGATCTCCTCCCTGCCCGCGACGCTTAGTACTGAATCTTCACCTGGGCGGCCGCCGAGCCCGCCTGCGCGGCGCTGTCGGCGATGCCATTGACGCGCTGGTTTTCCGCGTCCAGCTTGGCTTTCGCCACCTGGTTCTGCTGCATCTCTTTCTGTACGCCCTGCATTTCCATCATAAAGTCTGCGCCGCCCAACGCGCCTGAAATCTGGCTCAGGGAGCTGGCGCCGCCGGTGATGAAGTTAGAAATACCTGAAGTTGCACTCATGGTTGTTTCCTCGCTAATGGTTGATTGGTACTGCTGCAATGGTTTCGTTAGTTAGTGGCGAGGCGACGGCGGCGGTTCCAAAAAAGCGGATTTTTTTCTCACGGGCGAGATATGCGGGGCGCCGGGCGCGCAATCGGGCGCGCGGCGCTCAGGGCGGGAAGCGCCTTCAGGCGCTCAGCTTTAGCTGCTTCAGACGGTGGTAAAGGGTACGGCGCGGAATGCCCAGTTCATGCACCACCTCATCGATGCGGTGGCCATGACGATGCAGACACTCATGGATCAGGCTGCGCTCAATGCGGCGCAGACGCTCTTTCAGGACGATCGATTCCGCCTGCGGGATCGCCTGCTGGCAGAGCGGCGGCAGCCCTAACACAAAGCGCTCCGCCGCCGCTTTCAGCTCCCGGATGTTGCCCGGCCAGCTGTGCAGCAGCAACGCTTCGTCCAGCCCTGGCGCACGCGGCGGCAGCGGCTGATCGAGCCGCTGGGCGGCGTCCTGAGTGAACTGGCGGAACAGCGGAATAATCAGCTCCGGTCGCGAGCGCACCGTCGGCGTCGCCAGCGTAATGGTGTTCAGGCGGAAATAGAGGTCGCGGCGGAAACGGCCCTGCGTCACCAGCTGCTCCAGCGGCGTCTGGGCGGCGGCGATCACCCGCAACGTGAGCGGAATGCAGCGTGTGCTGCCGAGACGCTCGATGGCGCGCGTCTCCAGCATGCGCAGCAGCTTGGCTTGTACCGTCAGCGGCATACTGTCGATCTCGTCGAGAAACAGAATGCCGTTGTTCGCCGCCTCGATATAGCCGGGACGCGAGTGGCTGGCGCCGGTGTAGGCGCCGGAGACTACGCCGAACAGCTCGCTTTCCGCCAGGGTTTCCGGGATCGCGCCGCAGTTGACCGGCACCAGCGGGCCACGGCAGCCGGAGCGTTCGTAGATGCGGCGCGCCAGCGTATCTTTGCCGGTGCCGGTTTCGCCTTCCAGCAGCACATCCACATTCAGAGGGGCGATAGTCTCAACCAGTTTATGCAGATGCGCATGAATATCTGCCGTCGGAAAGGCGCACCCCGTGAGCCCAGGCGAATTCAGCGGGGACAAATCAGCATGGCCGGTGCGCCGGCTCTCTTGCGCCGGGCAGCGCGTGCTGGTGGTAATCGCTTTAACCATAATGTCTCCAGTAACTCGACACGAATTTTTGCTGCGCGTAGTTATACGCTGATGTGGCAATGACAATTGTGAAATTTTTTTTATGGCATGCCGGTCATAAAAAATTACAAAACCATTCGGTTTCCTTACTTTCCGCCATAACAATCTGCGACAGCTATCAGTCTGGGCTGATAAACACGTAGGGATTTCCAACGTCGCTGTAGGGATTTCCTGACAGGATGACGTTCAGCCCTGTTACCGTGCCGCTTGCGACGACGCCTTGTACATCAAGGGCGTCAGATGAAATTTTTATGTCTGTGCGCTGCCGCACACCTAATTTGCACAGAAATGGAACTCCCCATTCCCCTGCGCCACTTACAAAGCGAGTCAGAGCCTGCGAAGCCTTGAAAAATGTCGGCAACCGGCGAGCAGACTGGGCCTGTAAAGCTCAATTCATTCATAAATGTAACGTTTAACCGGAGGATGTATGGGATTCAAAATCGGCGGTTTCGGCGGCGGCAAAACAACCATGCCACCACCTGATTTATCCGGCAAAGGGCGTCAGGATATCGGTCCGAACGGGCCGCGTACCAACACCACGACGCCGGGCGGCAATATCACCAATAACAGCACCAGCCTCAATAACGGCCAGGGTGTGGACGGGAAAAACGGCAAGGGCGGCAAGTTGGGCGGTAACCTGCTCGACTTTGGTCTGAACGCTGGCGGCGGCGCGCTGGGCCTGACGGGCAGCGGCCTTACCGGCGGCACCGGCGCCACCGCCAATAACCTGTACTCGACCACCGCGCAGCCTGGCAATCAGAGCGGAGGCCTGCTCTCATCGGGCGGCAAAAGCGGCGGCGTCGGACAGATGCTGCAACAGCTGCTGATGCTGATTGGCCTGCAACAGCTGCTGAAAGGCGGCGGTCAAAATCCGTTGCAGCAGGCGAGCCAGCAACAGCAGCAGCCAGCTGGCAATCAGGCGGCGCAGGGCAATCAGGGCGGCGTTAACGGCATGATCCAGCAGGTTATGCAGATGATGCAGCAAATGATGCAGCTGATGCAGCAACTGACCGGCATGCAGCAGGGCGGCGGCAACAGCGCGGGCGCGCAAAGTAATAATGGCGGCCAGAACAACGCACAGTCCGGCGGCGGCAACATGCTGGGCAATCTGCTGAATTCGGTGATGCAGATGACCGGTCTGAATGCGCTGATGTCGCTGCTAGGCGGCGGTTCGCAGAATAACGGAGGCGTGAAGTAATGGCGTTAAACGTTAACGGAGGGGGCATCGCCCCCCTTTTTCCTGATAAACCCGCGCCCCCGTCCGGCGCGCTGTTGGCCAGCGTCACTGAGCAGCCCGCGCTAAAAAACAGCGGCGTGCTCAACTACGGCGGCGCGGCGGCTAACGCGCCGCTGCTGGACGATGTGTCCGGCGAAGCGCCGCAGGCGAGCGGCGGACAGCAGGGCGCTTTTTTACAAAGCCTGCTGATGCTGATGGGGTTACAGGCGCTGATGCTGAACCTGACGGCCGGACAACAGGCGCAGCAGACGGCGACGCCGGATGAGAAGCTGCAAAATCTTACGCCGCTCATTACCCAGAACGGCGGCGCAGGCAATGGACAGGTGCGCGCCAGCGAGCATGACACCAGCGTCAGACCGACGGAGGAGAACCTGACCGGCCGTCCGCCGGGCGATAACCGCAGCGCGGAAGCGATCCTTGACGAGAACCCGGTACTGAAAAATCTGGGCAATCAGAAGGATATCAAACGCGATCGGTTGAAAGAGCGCTTCGGCGACTGGACCGCCGATAACCCCGATCCGAAAAGCCGCGCCGACGCCGCCTACAATATGGCCTGCGTACTGAACAGCGTGAAAGGGCTCAACGATCGTGACGGCGAGAGCCGCGGCGATGTACACGGCAACGGGAAAATCGAGGGGATCACCAAGGATGGCGACGCGCGTCACGGTACCGAAGCGGGCGTATTGAAGGATATCGCCGAAAATGGATTGAGCGCGCTGCCTGCGGACGGCAATCTGCCGCAGACGAAGGATACCCACGTGCGCAAAGATGGCACCAACAAGGATAACTTCCAGTGGGGCATGGGCGAAATCGGCCGCGTGTTGTCCAATATCCCTATTCTGAAGTCGATCCTGGCGCCGATGTTTAACAATATCGGCGAAGCACGCACCCTGGGCGAGGTCTTTAGCGGCGGCTTTAAAGGACTGGCCGAGGGCGCAATGGGCCTGGCGCGCGGGCCGGTCGGCTGGGCGGTGACGGCGGCTACCGATACGATTTCCATCGTGCTGGAGAACAGCGGCAAAAACAAGAAAGACCCACCGCCTTTTTCATGAGGCAGAAGGCGCAATCCAGGTCCCTGCACCGCCGGCGCAGGGACTTTTTTACGAGTGGAATGCGGACGACGCTGCCTCCCCGCGCCTGACGCGCAGGGAGGCGGTTATCACGCGGGCAGAGTGCCCTGGCCGCTGCTGATGATCGAGGCGAAATTCATCACCTTGTTCACATAGGTGGCGTCGCCGGTGCCGGTTTTCGAGATATCGCTGAGATCGTTAACGTTGACGTTAAGCGGCCCGGAATTGTAGGCACGCAGCGCCGCGCCCATATTGCCGCCGAAGTCGCCCAACTGCTCTTTCATATAGAGCGCGCCCGCCATGATGTTGTCCGCAGGATTACTGGCGCTGGCGTTCGGCCCCAGCAGATCGGGGTTTTTGCTCTGCAAATCGGCGAAGGTGTTGCTGTTGACCTGCATCAGGCCGCTGTCCTGCAGGCCGTTGCCGCCGTTAACCGTGGCGGCGCCCAGGTTGCCGCGCGACTCCTGCCAGATTTGCGCCGCCAGCACCTCGCCGGGCACGCCGGTTTTTTGCGCTGCATTCTGGATCGCGCCTTCATACGGCTTCAGCGCCTCTGGCAGATGCAGCCCGCTGCCGCCGGACGGCGCGGTGACGTTGTTGCCCGCGCCGTTAACCGGCGTGGCCATGCCGTTGGCGGTCGGTCCGTTCGGCGTTGCCCCGCTCAGGCCGTCGGAGCCGGGTTGGGGGACGCTCTGGCCGCCGTCAGGCGCAGCAGTCAAATTTTGCGGCGAGCCGCCAACGCCTGAAGCGGCCGCGTTCTGCTGACCGCCGTCGCCGTTCTGCTGGCTGGCAAGCTGCTGGAGCAGCGGCATCAGCGACGAAATCAACGCGCTGATCAGCTGGGTCAGCGTCTGGGCGATAGCGTTATCCACCTTCTGCTGCGGATTGCCGCCGTTCTGGCCGAGCAGCGCCGCAAGATCGGTGCCGCCGCCGCCGCTCTGACCGAAATCGATCGGCGAATTCATCGCGCCGGATGCGAGTGGGCCGCCGGTCGCCAGCGGATTTTTGTCGCTCAGGTTGCTCAGATCGGGGGGCGGCAGCGTTTGCAGGGGGCCGGGCCCTCCGGGAAGTGTGATCATGCTCAGGTCCTTATTGCGTGTGGGGTCAGTCTGTTAAGTGGCGCAGACGCGCAAAGGGTTCCTGCTGCCCCGCAAAGGTGATGTGACAATCTGTGCGGCATGCCACAAAACGGCAATTCCCCGGCGCGACGAACGCCCGCATCGCTGACTTCGCGGCATCATAGCCCTTGATGTAAACCGGGGAAATCATGATGCGCAAAGATAAATTACTGAATTTTCTGCTTAATCAGACCGATTTTTTGACCCGCAGCACCTTAGCGAGGTCTTCACCGCCAGCTGGCTGGCGCAGCGCTTCGCCATGCAGCGCAACACCGCCAGCCACTATCTCAACCAGCTGGTCGCCGAGGGACAGCTGATAAAAATCAATACCCGCCCGGTCTGCTTTCTGCATAAGGGCAGCTTTGAGCAGCAGTTCTTTCCGCTGTCGCGCAGCGAATATAGCAGCGTCGATGAGCTGTTAGCGGAGGAGGGGGATCGCGCGCCCGCCGCCGACCATTTTGCGCTGCTGATCGGCCATGACGGCAGCCTGAAGAAACCGATCGAGCAGCTGAAAACCGCGCTGTTCTATCCCGACGGCGGACTGCCGCTGTTGATCACCGGCGACAGCGGCACCGGCAAAAGCTATATGGCGCAGCTGCTGCAT